>CANGRN010000274.1 GCA_947455695.1 Alphaproteobacteria bacterium | reverse complement strand
CGCCAGCACGGCGCGCGGCATCGGGCTGGAGAATGCGTTGCCGATCTTTGCCGACATCAGGAAGCACTTCGGCCTGCCGGTGCTGACCGATGTGCATGAGCGCGACCAGTGCGCCGCGGTGGCGCAGGCGGTGGATGTGTTGCAGATACCGGCGTTTCTTTCGCGCCAGACCGACCTGCTGGTGGCGGCTGCGCACACCGGCAAGTGCGTCAACGTCAAGAAGGGCCAGTTCCTGTCGCCCTGGGACATGAAGAATGTCATCGCCAAGATCACCGGCGCCGGCAATCCCAACGTGCTGGTGACCGAACGCGGCGTGTCCTTTGGTTACAACACGCTGGTGTCGGACATGCGCGCCTTGCCGATCATGGCGGGGTTCGGCGCGCCGGTGGTGTTCGACGCCACCCATTCGGTGCAGCAGCCGGGCGGGCAGGGCGACAAGTCGGGCGGCGACCGCACCATGGTGCCGTATCTGGCCCGCGCCGCGGTGGCGGCGGGCGTGGCCTGCGTCTTCATGGAAGTGCACCAGGATCCCGACCATGCGCCGAGCGACGGGCCCAACATGGTCAAGCTCAAAGACTTCCCGGCGCTGCTGGAGCAGCTCGTGGAAATTGATGCGGTCGTGAAGCGCGCTTAACGCGCCGGCGGACGCATCGCGAAGTTCACCACGTCATTGTTGGGGCCGGTCTTGGGACCGGGCTTCTTCCAGCGCACGGTGCCTTTCAGGTCGGCCGGGTTGGCCGGCGCCTGGGACAGGCTGATGGTGAAAGCCTTGGTGTCCTTGGGCGCGATGCGCGGGACCTGCCATTCGGCGACATTGCCCTTCGCCTTCTCGTCCATGTGCACGCCCTTGTAGCCGTCGCCGGTGGTGGCCGTGACGGTGGCGCCGGCTGGCACCACGACATTGATGGTCACGCCCTGCGCGGTCAGGCCCTTGCCCGGCTCGCCATTGTTGGTGACGTTGATCGCATAGGTGGTGCCGCTGGCGGGCGCCAGTTCGGCGCGCAGCTCGGGGCGGAAGCCCAGATCGTTCTTCGCCCAGTCATAGATTTCCTTGAGCTGCGCTTCGGTCAGGCGCAGGGGATTGAAGTTGCCCATGCGCAGGCGCGAGCCCGGCCGCTGCTCCTCGAACTTGGGCATGGCGGTGGTGTGATTGTAGACCAGCTCTTTCATGGTCGCGAAGTCCGTGTTGCGGCCGCCAAAGGTGGCGCGCGGCATGTCGAAGGTGGCGCCATGGCACTGGGCGCAGCCCTGGCTGACATAGGCCTGCTGGCCGGCCGGCATGTCCGCCGTCAGCGGCACGCGCCAGGCGGCGGGTTCTGCCACCTTGGGCAGGCTGGCGAAATAGGCAGCAAGGCCCGCGATCTCCGCATCGCTGAGCTGGCTTTCGACAAAGGCGGGCATCACGCCCCAGGGCTTGCGCACTTCCTGCTGGAACTGCGCGGCGGACAGACCGCGACCGGCCAGATCCGGACCCATGGCGCCTTCGCCATTCTTGCCGTGGCAGTTCTTGCAGAACAGGTTGTTGCTTTCCCACAGCGACTTGGACGCCGCGATATCGGGCGTCTGCGCCATGACGGGCGAGGCCAGGAACGGCAACAAGGCGATGACGGCGGCAAATGTCTTCATGGGAAATTCCTCCGGATGATTTTGGAAATCAGGCGTTCGCCGCCATCCAGGCCTTCGCAATTCCGATGATGGCGAGGATGATCAGGATGAGGGTGGAAAAGATGGTGAGTGCAAAGCCGGCGAAGCGGCCGCCAGGATTGGCGGGCTTGTAGGTCGCGGCATACAGGATGCGGCCAAGGCACCAGACCAGGCCCACGATGCCGGGCACCCAGCCCTGGAAATAAAGCGCGGCCAGCCAGAGCGCCGGGACGAAGAGTATGAACTGCTCGACCGTGTTGCCTTGGACGCGGACGGCACAATCCAGTTCGGGCGAGCCGGTCATGGCGGGCGGCTGGATGCCGACCCGCCTGCGGGTGCGGGCGACCAGGATGGCGGTCGCCAGTGTGACGAGGATGGCCACAACCGTGGCGATGGCGGTCAGAAGCGTCGCCGGCGCGAAAAGTGTCATGATTTTCCCCCGAAGTGGCAGTCCGGCTTGAAGCAGCCGGGCCACCCTTCTAGAACCCAAATCTAGCATACGGAGTTCCCGCCATGACCGCCATCCTCGATATCGCCGGCCGCGAAATCCTCGACAGCCGGGGCAATCCCACCGTGGAAGTGGATGTGCGGCTGGAAGACGGCAGCATCGGCCGGGCGGCGGTGCCGTCGGGCGCCTCGACCGGGGCGCATGAGGCGGTCGAGCTGCGCGACGGCGGCAAGCGCTATGGCGGCAAGGGCGTCGAAAAGGCGGTCGCCGCGGTGAATGGTGAAATCTTCGATACCTTGGCCGGGCTCGATGCCGAGGACCAGGTCAAGATCGACCGCGCCATGATCCAGCTGGACGGCACCCCCAACAAGGCGCGGCTGGGCGCCAACGCCATCCTGGGCGTCAGCCTGGCGGTGGCCAAGGCGGCGGCCAGTGCCGCCAACCTGCCGCTGTATCGCTATGTGGGCGGCGCCAAGGCCAACACCTTGCCGGTGCCGATGATGAACATCATCAATGGCGGCGTGCATGCCGACAATCCGATCGACTTCCAGGAATTCATGATCATGCCGGTGGGCGCGCCCACCTTCCGCGAAGCGCTGCGCTGCGGCGCGGAGATTTTCCACACCCTGAAGAAGGCGCTGAGCGAGGCCGGCCACAATACCAATGTCGGCGACGAGGGTGGTTTCGCCCCCAACCTGAAATCCCCCGACGAAGCGCTGACCTTCGTGTCCAAGGCCGTCGAGAAGGCCGGCTACAAGCTGGGCGAGGATGTGTTTTTCGCGCTGGACCCGGCCTCCACCGAATTCTTCAAGGACGGCAAGTATGTGCTGGAAGGCGAGGGCAAGACCCTGTCGCCGGACGAAATGGTCAAGGTCTATGCCGACCTGTGCAAGCGCTATCCCATCGTCTCCATCGAGGATGGCATGGCCGAGGATGACTGGCAGGGGTGGAAGGCGCTGACCGCTGCGGTGGGCAAGACCGTCAACCTGGTGGGCGATGATCTGTTCGTCACCAATGTGAAGCGCCTCAAGCAGGGCATCGACACCCAGACCGCCAACGCCATCCTGATCAAGGTCAACCAGATCGGTTCGCTGACCGAGACATTGGAGACCGTCGATATGGCGCACCGCGCCGCCTACAAGGCGGTGATGAGTCACCGTTCGGGCGAAACCGAAGACAGCACCATCGCGGATCTCGCGGTGGCGACAAACTGCGGACAGATCAAGACAGGTTCGCTGGCGCGTTCGGATCGCCTGGCCAAGTACAACCAGCTCTTGCGCATCGAAGAACAGTTGGGCGACACGGCCTTTTACGCCGGGCGCACGATCCTGCGCGCTTAGGCGCGGTCCAGGTCGGAAGGCAAGGGCGGT
>CANGRN010000273.1 GCA_947455695.1 Alphaproteobacteria bacterium | reverse complement strand
GACACCGCCCAGATGATCGAACTGGCCAAGGTCGCGGCCAGCTATGGCGGCATCTACACGGTGCATATGCGCCCCGGTCCGGGCCTGTCGGGCCTGGAAGAAACCATCGCCATCGCCAGGGGGGCGCATATCCCGGTGGAGATTCTGCATGTCGGCGGCAGCATCGCCGGCAATCCCGACTTCGCGCCCATGGTGGAAACGGCGCGCGCCGAAGGCGTGGACGTCACCGCCAACGCCTATCCCTACACCATCGGCTGGACCTATGTGCGCCAGCTTCTGCCGGTGTGGGCGCAGGAAGGCGACGCCGCCGCCATCACCGCGCGGCTGAAGGACCCCGCCAACCGCGCCCGCGTGGTCAAGGAGCTGCAGCAGAATCCGGGCCAGTACAAGGACTACCACTTCGCCTCGGCCAACCTGAAGTATGACGGCTACACCATGCAGCAGGTGGCCGATCGCACCCACATCTCGCCGGAAGAGGCGATGGTGGATTTCCTGATCGAGCAGAAGGCCGAAGGCTTCCACATCGGCCCGCCCAATCCGGCCCGCGAGCAGGCGGTGGCGGAATCCTTCAAGTATCCCTGGGTGGATATCGGCTCCGACGGCATTGCGCTGCCGGCCGGTGTGCATACCTCCTTCGGCATTCCGCATCCCCGGTCTTTCGGCAGCCATGCGCGCATTCTTGCGGACGTGGTGCGCAACCGGCATGTGATCTCGCTGGAAGAGGCGGTGCGCAAGCTCTCCTCCCAGGCTGCCAACCGGCTCAGCCTGCATGACCGCGGCCTGCTGCGCGCCGGCATGAAGGCCGATGTGGTGGTGTTCAACCCCGACACGGTGAAAGACACTGCCACTTATGAGCATCCCGACCAGTATGCTACCGGCATTTCCTGGGTGCTGGTCAATGGCAAGGCCGTGGTGGCGAACAGCAAGCCGACCAATGCCACGCCAGGCCGTGTGCTGCGCGGCCCCGGTTACAAGCCCGGCACGCCGTAATGCGTCTGCCTCTTGGGGCATTGGCGCTGCTGGCGGCACTGTGCCTGGCATCGCAAGCGCATGCGAGCCCTTGCACCGCACTGAACGGGCTCAAGATCGAGAACAGCCTTGTGCGATCCGCCGAGGACGTCGCGGCGCACGAGAACCTGACGTTGGCGGGGCGGCCTTATGCCGATCTGCCCGCTTTCTGCCGCATCAGCGCGACGACGGGGCTGGATCGTCATTCCAACATCCTGGTGGAGCTGTGGCTGCCGCAGCGCGAGGCGTGGAACAGCAAACTGCTGGGCACCGGCAATGGCGGCTTCGCCGGCACCATTTCGTTCGGCGCATTGGCGGGTGGTTTGCGCCGGGGTTATGCGGTGACCAACACCGACATGGGCACCTTCCCCGCGTCCAGCGCCAGCTGGGCGGCCGGCACCGGCCAGCCGGAGATGCTGAAGGACTGGGGCTATCGCTCGACGCACGAGATGACGGTGCTGGCCCAGGCGCTGACCAGGCGCTATTACGGCCAGGCGCCCACGCTGTCCTATTTCAGCGGCTGCTCCACCGGCGGGCACCAGGCGCTGATGGAAGCGCAGCTTTATCCCAATGACTATGATGCCATCCTGGCGGGGGCGCCGGCCAACAACCGCACCCGGCTGCACATGGCGTTCCTGCAGACGGGCCTTGATGTCCATGCCACCCCGCGCAGCTGGATCTCGCCGGAAAAACTGGCGGTGGAGCATGACGCGGTGCTGAAGGCCTGCGCCGGTAAGTTCGGCGGTGCGCCGGGCGACCGTTTCCTGGCCGATCCCACCCAGTGCAATTTCAAGCCCCGCGACATGGTGTGCAAACCTGGCCAGAAAGACATCTCGACCTGTCTCGACCCGGATCAGGCGACCGCCCTGGAGAAAGTCTATGGCGGCTTCACCAATATGCGCACGCATGAAGTGTTCTATCCCGGCTGGCCGCTGGGTAGCGAGCCGCAGCTGGGCGGCTTGTTCGGCACGCGCGACCAGACGGTGCGCGGCTTTGTCGGCTCTCTGGTGCCTTGGGCGATGGGTGCGGCGTTTGATGTGACCAAGTTCGATTTCGACCGCGACATGGCCCGCGTGGATGCCGAACTGGGCCCGGTGATGAACCAGATCAGTCCGGACCTGTCGGCCTTTGCCGCGCATGGCGGCAAGCTGATCGTGTTCCACGGCCTGGCCGACGGCATTGTCGGCCCGCTGGACACCGTCAATTATTTCGAACGCATCGGCGCGGCAATGCCGCGACGCGATGATTTCGCGCGTCTCTACATGGCGCCGGGTGTGGCGCATTGCACCGGCGGCGACGGGCCGGACCAGTTCGGCCAGGGCGCCGACCGCAAGGAAGGCGAGGGAGATCATGACCTGCTCAAGGCGCTGGACGCCTGGCGGGCCGCCGGTCATGCGCCGGGCGCCATCATCGCCACCAAATTCGATGCCGCCGGCGCGGTTGTGGCGGCCCGCCCGCTGTGCCCCTATCCGCAACGCGCCTTTTATAAGGGCGGGGATGCGAAGGATGAGCGCAACTTTGCCTGCCATGCCGCGCCGGGGGCGAAATTCCCCCGCCCGGCACCGGCCTATCTGCATTAGCCGGCTTGGGTTAGGCTGGCGGCATGATCCCGGTTTCCATTCTGGACCTCACGCCTATCCGTCAGGGCGGCGATGCGGCCACCGCCCTGCGCGAGACGCTTGATCTGGCGCAGCATGCGGAATCGCTTGGCTATCACCGCTACTGGCTGGTGGAGCATCACAACACCGCCTCCGTGGCGGGCGCCGCCACCGCCGTGGTGATGGCCCATGTCGCCGCGGGCACCAAGACCATCCGCGTCGGCGCCGGCGGCATCATGCTGCCCAACCATGCGCCGCTGATGGTGGCCGAGCAGTTCGGCACCCTGGCGGCGCTGCATCCGGGGCGCATCGATCTGGGGCTGGGGCGCGGGATCAACAACGATCCGGCCACCCTGCAGGCACTGCGCCGCCAGCCCAATGACGCCGCCGAATTTCCCCGCGACGTGCAGGAGCTGCTGTTCTTCCTCGGACCGGCCGCGCCAGGCCAGAAAGTGCGCGCCATTCCGGGCGAAGGATCGCAGGTGCCGGTATGGATATTGTCATCCAGCGCCGGCGGCGCGCAGCTTGCCGCGACCCTGGGGTTGCCCTTTGCCTTTGCGGCCCATTTCGCGCCCGATGCGATGGAAGTGGCGCTGGCCACCTATCGCGGGCGGTTCGTGCCCTCGGCCTATCTGGACAATCCCAAGGTGATGCTGTCGCTGACGGTGGTGGCGGCCGAAACGGATGACGAGGCGCGGCTGCTGTTTTCGACGGCGCTCGCCGCCAATGACGCGCCGCTGGCGCCGCCCATCCCCAATTATGAGCAAAGCCTGGACCCGCAGCGCCGGGCCTTGCTGCAGAATTTCTTCCGCCATTCGGTGGTGGGCGGGCCGGAGACGGTCCGGAAAGGCGTGGCGG
>CANGRN010000272.1 GCA_947455695.1 Alphaproteobacteria bacterium | reverse complement strand
GGCCACGCCGATGACCTACACCGTGGCGGGCCGGCAATTTGTGGCGGGTATGGCGGGGCAGGTGCTTTGGGCTTTTGCGCTTCCGCGCAAATAGTGGGTCGCGCCGACAGGGTGTCTATGTCGTTAAAAGGGGCCCGCGAGCGCACTGATTTCGCATTCTCCGCAGTGGCATAGAGGGCCAGCCCCGGGGCGCTCTCACAATGCGAGAGGAGTATCCAACATGTGCTTGACACTCTTTTGGCCCCCCTGCACCTTGACCACAACATAAGGGGCCCGCGCGTCGAACGTGGAAACCCATAAAATAAGCGAGAGGGAACGCCATGAATTTCAACGCTGCCAACGTGCATTTCGTGAAGAAACTTTTGTGCGGTGCGTCATTGGGCGCGTTGGCAACGGTACTCGCTGGACAGGCGCAGGCTCAGGCCCCAGCCACGGAAGAAGTCACGGTCACCGCCACCGGCACGTCGATCAAGGGTATCGCCCCGGTCGGCACGAACCTGATTACGGTTGACGCTAGCGCCATCCAGGCCACAGGCGCGATCACGACGGAAGAAATCATGGGGCAGATCCCCCAGCTGGCCAACACCTTCAATACCCAGACCGTCTCGCCCACCGCGATCAACATCGGCGGCGTGCGGCCTTCGATCCGTTATAACCCTGCCCAGACCATCCTCGGCGCCACATCGACCCTGCTCTTGCTGGACGGGCATACAATGGTGGGCGTCAGCGGCCTTGCGACCACGCCGGATGCGGGTCTGATCCCCACCATCGTGCTGCGCCAGGTGGACGTGCTGCCCGACGGCGCCTCGTCGATTTATGGCGCCAATGCCATCGCCGGCGTCATCAATTTCGTGACGCGCGACACCTATCAGGGCTTCCAGGCCAATACCTCAGTTGGCATGGCCGATGGCTACAGTTCCTTCAATGCCGCCATGATGGTCGGCACTGATTGGGGGACCGGCGGCATCTACGGGGCGTTCGAGCACAAGGAAAATACCTACCTTATGGCCAGGGACCGGTCCTATACCAAGATGGACCTGACCGGCATCGGCGGCCGCGATTCGCGCGGTACTTCGTGCGATCTGGCGAATATCACCGTGCCGGGCGCCCAACCTGCCAACTACGCGCTGACCTCGAATACGGTAGGCAGCGCGCCCGGTTCGCTGAAGGCCGCCGTCGCGGGTCCGTTTGGCGCTTTGAATGCGACGACCAATGCGGGTTCGCTCAATCGTTGCGACACCAATTCCTACGCCTCGCTGTTCCCCAGGGAAGAACAGAATTCGTTCTTCGGCCAGTTCCACCAGCGGATCATGCCCGGCGTCGAATTTTCGACCAAGTTCCTGTGGTCGACGCGCCTGGATTCGGCGATCAATCCTGAGTTGAGCGCCACCAATGTCGCGATCGACACCACCAATCCCTATTTCCAGTCGATCAACGGTGAAACCACCCAGAACGTTTCTTTCGCCTTCGGGCCTTTCTGGGGCGGCCAAAGCGTCACCGATTACAACAACGTTCAGGAATTCCAGATCACGCCCAAGCTGGTGGTGGACCTGCCGTTCGGTGACTGGCAGGCGACCGCGGTGTTCAACTATGGTCGCAGCAACTCGACCGGTTTCAACAGATCGGTCAATACGGCACTGTTGGCTCAATCGATGCGCCGGGTGACCGTCGCCGGTGTACTTTCGCCCGCACTGGTCGCAAGCAACAGTCTCGCCGGCAATGCGGTGAACCCCTACAATCTCACATCCGGTAATCCCCTGCTCCTCGACAATATTCTGAACACAGGGTCGTACGGCAAGGCCATCCAGCATCAGATCCAGTATGGCGGGTCGGCGAACGGTACGCTGTTCGAATTGCCCGGCGGCGCGGTCAAGGCCGCTATCGGTGGCCAGTGGGCATTTGAAGATTATGTCGCCAATTGGAACACCAACTTCCCGATCGGTACGGTTGCGGGTCCCGCGGCGCCCGGCGCGCAGATGGCGATTGCCAGGCCGCACCGGATTATCAATTCGGGTTTTGCCGAACTCAACATTCCGATTGTAGGCAAGGACAATGAACTGCCCTTCGTGCACGCCCTCAGCTTCAATGCCTCGGGCCGTCTCGATAGCTACAGCGACTTCGGCAACACGGCCAATTACAAGCTGGGCGTCACCTATGAACCGTTCGCGGCCCTCACCATCCGCGCCACCAATGGTACCTCGTTTGACGCGCCCAGCCTTGCCGACACCGCGGCGCCGGATACGCGTTTCACCTATACCGCCCAGCGCACCGCCGCGAACACCAACGTGCCGCCGGGCACATCGGCTGCCGACGCGCTGCGCCCATCCATCAGCACACCGGGCGGCAATCCGCAGCTGGGGCCGGAAACCGGCCGGACCTGGTCGATCGGCGGCGATTTCCATCCCACCACCGAATTCGGCATTGATCTGTCGGGCCTCGAAGTCAGCATCACTGCTTTCCATACCAAGTTCGAGCATCAGCAGGGCCTGATCCTCAACAACCCGGGTGTGCTGTTTAGTGGGTCCTACAATCAGTATTATATTCTCAATCCCACCCTGGCCCAGGTCCAGGCCCGCTATCCCACCAATTTTAATGCGAACGGAACTGCAAACGTCGCCACCACCGGGTTCCCCGGACCGGATCTGGCCTCGGCATTCAATACGCCGGGCGTGAACCAGCCCTACATCCTCTATGACCTGCGCCGCAACAATCTCGGCGAAGCGTTGATCGAGGGTCTGGATTTCGCGGTCAATTACACGACTGATATCGAAGGTTTCGGCAATTTGTCGGGCGGCCTTTCGGCCACCGTCAACTCCACCAACACAAACACGCCCGCCCCGGGCTTGGCCGCCATCAATCTCGTGCAGTATAGCGTTCCGCTCTCCGCGGCCACCGCGTTCGTGGCTGCCACGGTCGGTCCGGTGACTGGCCGGGTAACGGTGCAATACAGCCCCGGATTTAATGTCTCTCCCGTCCTTAATCAGGCCTTGTCCCTATACGGGCAGCGGCGCATCGAAGCATTCCACCCGGTCAACGTGCATGTCAGCTATGACATGAGCGCCTTGGCTGCGTGGCTGAGCGACACGGAATTCAGCGTCACGATGAACAACGTTGCCGACGACAGCCCGCCGATTTATCTCTCGGGCGGTGCGCAAAAGCCGAACAATGGTGGCGCCTATATCGTGGCGTCCGGCTCAACGCTAGGCCGGTACACCGTGATGAGCTTGCGTAAGCAATTCTGAGCATAATCAATTTCCGGTGAGTCCCCCTTACTGGATGGACCCCGTCGAGCACAATTCGACGGGGTCTTTTTTTCACTGGGCCGCAGGTGTCTAGGTTCCAGGAGTAGGATGTCATGAGCATGTTTCCCGGTCGGTTTTCCGGACGTACCGCAGTCATCACCGGAGGCGCATCCGGGCTGGGGCTTCTGGCCAGCAAGCGGATCATCGAGGAGGGTGGACGCGTCT
>CANGRN010000271.1 GCA_947455695.1 Alphaproteobacteria bacterium | reverse complement strand
GGCGTCACTGCCGCACACGGCTTTTCATACTGCACCCGGCAATAGCCTTCGAGGATCCCCAGTCCCTGCATGAATTCGTTGCGGTCGGTGGGCTCGTAGGAATCCGCCAGCATCATCTCGATGAAGGCGGGGACCCCGGCGGCAATGGCGCCGGGCGTGTCGGTGGTGGGCATGATGCGTTCGCTGACCGCGGCGACCAGGCTGCGCTGGTCGGCGGTGAAAAAGGCGCGGCTAGCCGTAAAGCCGGGCGCAGGCTCGGCCGCCAAGGCCCGCGCCAGGGGCAGGACGATGTCGGTGCCCAGCAGGGCTGCCGCTCCGCCCAAAAGACCGCGCCGGTCCAGAAATGACATAGGACTTTCCTCGCAGATGCGCCCGCTTCGGGGAGCCTGTCCGGATGGTAAGCACTTTAACCGGCAATGAAAATAGCGGGATGTGGCGGGACTTGCGGGCGCGGAACCGGCTATGGTCTAGAAGCGATGATGAATCCGGAAGGACTTCTCAAACAGGCGCTTGCCTTCCACCAGACCGGCAATCTGGGGGATGCCGAGCGGCTGTACCTGCAGTTGATGCGGGCGGTCCCACAGGACGCCACCGCACCCCATCTGCTGGGCGTGGTGCGGGCCCAGCAGGGCCGCAATAGCGAAGCGCTGGAACTGATGGGCAAGGCGCTGAAGCTGAAGCCCCATGCGCCCGAAGTTCTGTCCAATTACGCCAATGTGCTCAAGACCCAGGGGCGCTTTTCCGAAGCGCTGGCCAACTATGACAAGGCGTTGAAGGCCAAGCCCGACTATGTCGCCGCGCTGGCCAAGCGCGCCATGGTGCTGCGCGACCTGGGACGGCTGGACGCGGGACTGGAAAGCGTGGAGCGCGCGCTGGCCCTTCAGCCCGATTTTGTCGAGGCGCTGAACACGCGCGGCGTGATCCTGGCCGAGCTGAAACGCGGCGATGAGGCGCTTGCCAGCTATGACCGGGCCCTGGCGCTGGCGCCAAATTTCCCTGACACATTGAACAACCGCGCCCTGCTTCTGAAGGAATTGAAGCGCCCCGAAGAGGCGCTGGCCGATGTCGAGCGGGCGCTGACCGTGCATGGCGGCTTTGCCGAAGCCTGGAACAATCGCGGCATCATCCTGTTCGATCTCAAGCGCATGGGTGATGCCATCGACAGCTATGACCGGGCGCTGGCGCTGCGGCCCGATTATGCCGAAGCCTTCAACAACCGCGCCGTGGCGCTGTGGAGCCTGAAGCGCTTTTCGGAATCGCTTGCCGATTGCGACCGCGCCGTGGGCTTGATGCCAGATTTTGCCGACGCGTTGTACAACCGGGCCAACGCCCTGGCCGAGCTGAACCGGATGGAAGAAGCACTGGCCGGCTATGAGCAGGTGCTGGCGCTGGCGCCCGACCATCCCAGTGCGCTGAGCGGCCTTGCCAATGCCGCGCTGATGATCGGCGACTGGCAGCGCACCTCCGAACTGGCGCCACGGCTGAAAGCCGATGTGCTGGAGGGAAAGTCCATCATCCAGCCCTTCGTGCTGATGGGCTATCACGACGACAACGAACTGCAGCTGCGCTGTTCGCAGAATTATGTGCGCCAGGCCGGCCCTGGCCCGCTGCCGCCATTGTGGAGCGGCGAACGCTACAGCCACGACCGTGTCCGCGTCGCCTATCTGTCCGCCGATCTTCATCAGCATGTTACCGCCTCCCTGATGGTGGAGATGTTCGAATGCCATGACCGGACGCGGTTTGAGACCATCGCCGTGTCCTTCGGTCCCGACGACAACAGCCCCATGCGCCAGCGCCTGATGGGGGCCTTCGACAGTTTCGTGGATGCAAGGCTGCAGGATGACCGCAGCGTGGCGCAGATGCTGCGGCAATGGGAGATCGATATCGCGGTGGATCTGGGCGGCCACACATCCGGCGCCCGGCCCTGGGTGCTGGCGCATCGCCCCGCCCCGGTGCAGGCCAAGTATATGGGCTATCCCGGAACATCGGGCTGCGACTTCATCGATTATATCGTCGCCGACCGCATGGTGGTGCCGCCCGACCAGGACCCTTTCTTCAGCGAGAAGATCGCCGCCCTGCCCACCACCCTGTGGGTCACAGACACCCGGCGCGAATTGCTGACACCGCCCACGCGCGCCGAAGCGGGCCTGCCGCAGACCGGTTTTGTCTTCTGCTGCTTCAACCACAACTGGAAGATCACGCCGCCGCAGTTCGACATCTGGATGCGGCTGCTCGGCCAGGTGGATGGCAGCGTGCTGTGGCTGCTGGAAGGCAATGCCAGCATCCGGGACAATCTGCGCAAGGAAGCGCAGGCGCGCGGCATAGAGCCGGAGCGGCTGATCTTTGCCGGCCGCACCACGCCCGACGCGCACCTGGCGCGCCAGCAACTGGCAGATCTGTTCCTGGACACCTTGCCCTACAATGCCCACACCACCGCCAGCGACGCGCTGTGGGCCGGGCTGCCGCTGCTGACCGTGCCGGGCCATTCCTTTCCGGCGCGCGTGGCGGCCAGTATCCTGCAGGCCGCCAATCTCCCCGAGCTGATCGCGGAGGATCTTGCCGCCTACGAAGCAAAGGCGCTTGAACTGGCGCGCAATCCGGGCGCGCTCAAAGCCATCCGCGACAAGCTGGCGGCGACCCGCACCGCCCTGCCTCTGTTCGACACCGCCCGTTTCACCCGCGAACTGGAAGCGGCCTATCTCGCCATGCTGGAGGCCGCATGAGCGCGCCCATCAAGCTGTCGGTGGCCGCGCCCGCCTTCAATGAAGCCGAAGGCATCGAAGCGGTGGTCACCGAATGGCACAGCTTCCTGTCCGGCTGCGATGACGTGGCGGAATTCGAGATCGTCATCTGCAATGATGGCAGCAAGGATCGCACCGGCGATATCCTGGACCGGCTGACCCTGCTCTTTCCGCAACTGCGCCCGCTGCATTTCGCCCAGAACCAGGGCGCCGCCGCCGCGCTCAATCACGCCATCGCGGCCACCCATGGCGACTGGGTGCTGCTGCTGGACAGTGACGGACAATTTCCGATTGCGAATCTATCGGACATGCTGGCGGCGGTGCGCCGTTCCGGCGCGAAGGCCGCCATCGGCATCCGCCAGAAGAAGGATGTCCCCTTTGCCCGCTTCGGCAGCTGGGCCAGCGGGCTGGTCTGCAACATCGTGCATGGCAGCCGGCTGAAGGATTTCAATTCCGCCTTCAAGCTGGTCTGGGGCCCGACCTTGCGCGGCCTAGGGCTGGAAGCCAAGGGCATGAATTATTCCACCGAGGTGACCTCGCGCCTGCTGGAACGCCGCATTGTGCCGGTAGAGGTTGCGATCACACATCGCCCGCGCACCACCGGCGTCAGCAGCATGAAGCTGGTGCGCGGTGCGATCCACCGCTTGCTGTTCGTGAAATACATCGCCCTGCGCCAGCTCCTGCTGAAGCTGGGCATTATCACAAGACCGCAACCATGACCCGGATCGTCC
>CANGRN010000270.1 GCA_947455695.1 Alphaproteobacteria bacterium | reverse complement strand
TCATAAACAATATCTTAAGTTATGTCTTAGGATTTTCCGGCCATACTTCAAAACAAGACTCCTAGGTACTTAAGATGATGAAGTTGATGTTAGGGCTGTGAGTTGTGGGCCAAGCTGTGTGAGGTTTTTGGCTTAAGCGAAGGTGCGCATGGACTCAAGGACTTGGGCAAATTCTGGCGGCAGGCGAATGGGGTCATGGTATGTTGGTGGTTAAGCCAAGCGTCCCCAAACCATACCTTTTGTACCGCCGTCCCCGTTGCCGCCGCCAGCCCTGTGTCTGCTTTGGCCTTTTAACCCCAGGCTGCGCACAGGCCGGCCGAAATCTTGGATAGTCCTGTGGATCAGAAGTTTCACGTCCATCTTGTGTCGGATTCCACCGGCGAAACCCTGCATGCCATGGCCACCGCCGCCTTGGCCCAGTTCGAAAACGTGGATGTGATGGTCCACCCCTATGCCCTGGTGCGGTCCGAGACCCAGCTGACCCGCGCCCTGGACCATGTGGCCATCATGCCGGGCATTGTCTTTTTCACCCTGGCCAATGTGGGGCTGCGCCAGCGGTTGATCGCGCGCTGCAAGGACATCGAAGTGCGCTGCATCGACGTGCTGGAAGGCCCGGTGACGGCGCTGCGCGGGTTCCTGGGCGCATCCGAAACCCACAAGGTCGGCCGCCAGCATGAAGTGGACGCCCGCTATCTGGACCGTATCGAAGTGCTGAACTTCACCATCGCCCATGATGACGGCCAATCGCTGGATTCCATTGACGATGCGGAAGTGATCCTGACCGGCGCCAGCCGCACCTCCAAGACGCCGACCTGCGTCTATTTGGCCATCCGCGGCATTCGTGCCGCCAATGTGCCCCTGGTGCCGCGCCTGCCGGCGCCGTCGCAATTGCTGGCGGCCAGAAAGCCCTTGATCGTGGGGCTGTGGGTGTCGCCCGACCGGCTGGTGCAGGTGCGGCGCAACCGGCTGACCAGCATGGGCGAGACCCGCAACAGCGATTATGTCGAACTGGATTCGGTGCGCGCCGAGATCGCCGCCACCCGCCAGCTGTTCGAGAGCCAGGACTGGCCGATGATCGATGTGTCACGCCGCTCGATCGAAGAGACGGCGGCGGCGGTGATGAATCTTCTGGCCGAACGCAAGGACATCATCACGTGAGTTTGGTTCTGGCTTCGGGAAGCGCCAGCCGCAAAGCGCTGCTGACGGCGGCGGGAGTCGTCTTCACCGCCGATCCTGCCGACCTGGACGAAGATCGCTTGATGGCGGATCTCAAGGCGCGGGGCGCCGATGCGCCGGCTGTGGCGGCGGAACTGGCGCAGCAAAAGGCGCTGGCGGTCTCGCGCCGTCATCCGGGAAAGACCGTTCTGGGCGGTGACAGCGTCATCGCATTCCAAGACGAATATCTCAGCAAATGCGCCACGCTGGATGCGGCGCGGGCGCTGCTGTCGCGGCTGTCGGGACAGACCCATCTGCTGGTTTCGGCGGCGGCGCTGGCCCGGGACGGCGCCTTGCTATGGACACATGCCAGCCCCTGCCGGATGGCAATGCGCGATTTAAGCCCGGATTTCCTGGACAATTATCTCGCCGCGGAAGGTCCGGCGATCCTGTCCTCGGTCGGCTGCTATCATTTCGAGGGGCGCGGGGCGCAACTCTTCGCTAAGGTGGACGGGGATTATTTCTCGGTGCTGGGCCTGCCGCTGCTGCAGGTCCTTGCCCAATTGCGCAAGGAAGGCGTCTTGGCGTCATGAGCCTGACGGGAAAAGCAAAACTCGCCGGTGTGATCGGCTGGCCGGTCAGCCACTCGCTGTCGCCAGTGCTGCATGGCCATTGGCTGGCCGAGCATGGCATTGACGGCGCCATGGTGCCGCTGGCGGCGGGCCGCGAGGATTTCACCGCGGTGATCGAAGGCGTGCGCCGCGCGGGTTTCCGCGGCGTCAACGTCACCGTGCCGCACAAGGAATCTGCTTTTGCCATCGCCCACAGCGTGGACGGTGCCGCGCACGCGGCGGGCGCGGCCAATCTGCTGGTGTTCGAAAACGGAAAAATCGTGGGCCGCAACACCGACAGCATCGGGCTGGCGGAAAGCTTGCGCGAAAATATCGGCAGCCTGGACGGCAAAAGCGTGGTGCTGCTGGGCGCAGGCGGGGCGGCGCGGGGCGCCATCCTGGCGCTGGAAATGCTGGGCGCGGCGAGCATTCATCTGCTCAACCGCGATGCCCATCGCGCCAAAACATTGGCCGCTTCGCTGGCGTCGCAACTGAAGGCGCCGGTGCATCCCGGATCGCTGGACGACTGGAAGACGGCCGCGGGTGACGCGGCACTGGTGGTCAATTCCACCAGCGCCGGCATGGGCAAGAACCCGCCGCTGGATATCGATCTTGATGTGCTGCCGAAAGCTGCGGCCGTTTGCGACATCGTTTACAATCCGCTGGAGACGAAGCTGCTGAAAGACGCTGCGGCGCGCGGCCACAAGACCATCGATGGTCTTGGCATGCTGATGCACCAGGCGGTGCCGTCCTTCGAGGCTTTCTTTGGCGTGAAGCCCGCGGTCACGCCGGCTCTGCGCGCAGCGCTGGTGAAGGTGCTGGGTGCCAATAAATAAAAATCCCCGGCCTTTTGTCATCGGCCTGACCGGCTCGATCGGCATGGGCAAAACCCAAACGGCCAAACTGTTCGCGGCCGAAGGGGTTCCGGTATTCGACGCCGATGCGGTAGTTCATGAACTATATGCCGGCGAAGCGGCCGCCATGATCGAGGCGGCCTATCCCGGCACCACCAAAAATGGCGTGGTGGACCGGGCCGCGCTGTCCAGATCCCTGGCGGGCGATCCGGGGGCGTTGGCGCGGCTGGAAGGGCTCATGCACCCCCTGGTGGCCGAGCGGCGCGAGCAGTTTTTGGCGGCGGCAGATGCGCCCATCGTGCTGCTGGATATTCCGCTCTTGCTGGAAACAGGCACGAAAGTGGATGCCGTGGTGGTGGCCAGCGCCCCCGAGCATGTCCAGCGGATGCGGGTCCTGGCCCGTCCCGGCATGAGCGAAGCCAAGTTCGAAGCCCTCAAGGCCCGCCAGATGAGCGACGCGCAAAAGCGTGCACAGGCCCATTATGTCGTGATGACCGACAAGGGCTTGGATCACGCCCGCGAACAGGTGAAAATGATACTTGCTGACGTGCGGGCCAAGCTGAATGCGTGAGATCGTTTTCGATACCGAAACCACCGGCTTTGAGCGGAGCGACGGTCATCGCCCCCGCGGCTTTTGCGAAGCAAAGGTCGCCATTAAAAAGACGATGCGAAAATGCGAGAAATAGTCTTCGACACGGAAACGACGGGTTTTGAGCCCAGCGACGGTCACCGCATCGTGGAAGTCGGTTGTGTCGAGCTGATGGATCATATTCCCACCGGCCGCACCCTGCAGTTCTACCTGAACCCCGAGCGCGACGTGCCCATCGAGTCCCAGCGTGTGCACGGCCTGTCGAACG
>CANGRN010000269.1 GCA_947455695.1 Alphaproteobacteria bacterium | reverse complement strand
CTGCCGATCATCGAAACCCAGGCGGGTGACGTTTCGGCCTACATCCCGACCAACGTGATCTCGATCACCGATGGCCAGATCTTCCTCGAAACCGGCCTGTTCTATCAGGGCGTCCGCCCGGCCATCAACGTCGGCCTTTCGGTGTCGCGCGTCGGTTCCTCGGCGCAGACCAAGGCGATGAAGAAAGTCTCCGGCTCGATCAAGCTGGAGCTGGCGCAGTACCGCGAAATGGCAGCCTTCGCCCAGTTCGGCTCGGACCTCGATGCCTCGACCCAGAAGTTGCTCAACCGCGGCGCGCGGCTGACCGAACTGCTTAAGCAGAAGCAGTTCAGCCCGCTGCCGTTCGAGGAGCAGACCGTCTCGATCTTCGCCGGCACCAACGGCTACCTGGACTCGATCCCGGTCAAGCAGGTGACCGAGTACGAAGCCGAGATGCTCAGCTACATCCGCGAAAAGCACGCCGATACCCTCGCCGAAATCCGCAACACCAAGGACTTTGGTGACGGCCCGAAGGCGAAGATCAAGGACGCGCTCGAAGCGTTCGGCAAGCAGTTCGCGTAAGTACCATTCCGCCGTCACTCCGGGCTCGACCCGGGGTCCCGCTTCAAAGTGGACGGCGGAGGCAGCGGGACCCAGGATCAAGTCCGGGGTAACGTGAAAGAGGAAACCAAAGAGTGGCTTCGCTCAAGGAACTCAAAGGTCGGATCAACTCGGTCAAGTCGACCCAGAAGATCACCAAGGCCAAGCAGATGGTCGCGGCGGCCAAGCTGCGCAAGGCGCAGGCTGCGGCCGAAGCCGCACGCCCTTATGCCGAGCGTCTCGCCGCGGTCATGGGCAGCATCGCCGCCAAGGTGGCCGGGCAGGACAATGGCCCGAAGCTGCTGCGCGGCACCGGTTCAGACCAGCGCCACCTGATTGTCGTGGTCAACACCGACAAGGGCCTGTGCGGCGGACTCAACTCGAACATCGTCAAGGAAGCCAAGCTTCAGGCCCGCGCGCTGATCGCCGCCGGCAAGGACGTCAGCTTCTATCTCGTCGGCAAAAAGGGCCGCGCGCCGCTGAAGCGCGAATATCCCAGCCTCAACGCCGCAAACTTCGATACCAGCAACGTCCGCACGCCCGGTTTCGATGAAGCCAGCACGATCGCGGGCGAACTGCGCGCGATGTTTGAGGCCGGCAAGTTCGATGTCGCCCACCTGATCGCCCCGGTGTTCAAGTCGGCGCTGGCGCAGGATCCGGTCACCGCCCAGTTGATCCCGGTCCCTGCCCCTGCCGCCACCACCGACGCCGGTTCGGTCGTCGAGTATGAGCCGGGCGAGGAGGAAATCCTCGAGGAACTGCTCCCGCGCTACGTCACCACCAAGCTGTTCGGCGCGCTGCTCGAACGCGAGGCATCGGAACAGGGCGCTTCGATGACCGCGATGGACAACGCCACGCGCAACGCGGGCGAGCTGATCCAGAAGCTGACCATCCAGTACAACCGCAGCCGTCAGGCCGCGATCACCACCGAACTGATTGAAATTATCGCAGGCGCTGAAGCGCTTTAAGTGATCCAAGGCAAGGAAACGAACATGGCCACCGCAGCACTTGCGACCTCCACCACCAACATCACCGGCGGCAAGATCAGCCAGGTGATCGGCGCCGTCGTCGACGTCACGTTTGACGGCGATCTGCCGGCGATCCTCACGGCGCTTGAGACGGACAACAACGGCAACCGCCTTGTTCTCGAAGTCGCGCAGCACCTCGGCGAAAACACCGTCCGTACTATCGCGATGGACGCCACCGAAGGTCTCACCCGCGGGCAGGCCGTGCACAGCACCGGCGCGCAGATCTCGGTGCCGGTCGGCCCGATGACGCTCGGCCGGATCATGAACGTGATCGGTGAGCCGATCGACGAGCGTGGGCCCGTCGGCGCCGCCAAGCGCAACCCGATCCATGCCGATGCCCCGCTGTTCATCGATCAGTCGACCGAAGCGGCCATTCTGGTCACCGGAATCAAGGTGATTGATCTGCTCGCGCCTTATGCGCGCGGCGGCAAGATCGGCCTGTTCGGCGGTGCCGGCGTGGGCAAGACCGTGCTGATTCAGGAACTGATCAACAACATCGCCAAGGGCCACGGCGGCGTCTCGGTCTTTGCCGGCGTGGGTGAACGCACCCGCGAAGGCAACGACCTTTACCACGAATTCCTCGACGCCGGCGTCATCGCCAAGGACGCCGACGGCAACCCAACCCCGGAAGGTTCGAAGGTTGCGCTGGTGTTCGGCCAGATGAACGAGCCCCCGGGCGCCCGCGCCCGCGTCGCGCTCTCGGGCCTGACCATGGCGGAATACTTCCGCGACGAAGAAGGTCAGGACGTGCTGTTCTTCGTCGACAACATCTTCCGCTTCACCCAGGCGGGTTCTGAAGTGTCGGCGCTGCTCGGCCGTATTCCTTCGGCGGTGGGCTACCAGCCCACCCTCGCGACCGACATGGGCGCGCTGCAAGAGCGGATCACTTCGACCACCAAGGGTTCGATCACTTCGGTTCAGGCGATCTACGTCCCCGCGGACGACCTTACCGATCCGGCCCCGGCCGCTTCGTTCGCCCACTTGGACGCGACCACTACGCTCAACCGCGCGATCTCGGAGCTGGGCATCTACCCGGCGGTCGACCCGCTCGACTCGACCAGCCGCGTGCTCTCGCCGGCCGTCGTCGGTCAGGAGCACTACGACACTGCCCGCCGCGTTCAGGAAACCTTGCAGAAGTACAAGTCGCTGCAGGACATCATCGCCATCCTCGGGATGGACGAGCTCTCGGAAGAGGACAAGATCACTGTGGCGCGCGCCCGCAAGCTGCAGCGCTTCCTCAGCCAGCCGTTCCACGTCGCCGAAGTCTTCACCGGCATCCCCGGCAAGTTCGTGCAGGTCGAGGATACCGTGAAGTCGTTCAAGGCTGTGGTCGACGGTGAATACGATCACCTGCCCGAAGCCGCGTTCTACATGGTCGGCGGCATCGACGAAGCGGTCGAGAAGGCCAAGAAGCTCGCCGAGAACGCGTAACCTGACTTGAGCCCCTCCCGCATGCGGGAGGGGAAAAGAGGACCAAAATGCTGCACTTCGAACTCGTCACCCCCGCCCGGCTGGTCCGCAGCGAAGACGTCTACATGGTCGTCGTCCCCGGCAGCGAGGGCGAGTTCGGCGTGCTCGAAGGCCACGCCCCGTTCATGTCGACGGTCAAGGACGGCGTGCTGAAGGTCTATCGCACCGAAAGCGGCGCGCCGGACGAGATCATGGTCCAAGGCGGCTTTGCCGAAGTCAGCGCTGCGGGACTGACCGTGCTGGCCGAACGCGTCGAAGGCTGAATCACTGACCGGCTGACGCCGGTAGGATCATGTGGAGGGGCTGAAGCCTTCCTTGTGGGTATGGCGGTCCAGATACCGCATGATGATGTCATCGGTGATGTTGCCGGATGTGGTCGAGAAGTAACCACGCTGCCAGAAGCGTT
>CANGRN010000268.1 GCA_947455695.1 Alphaproteobacteria bacterium | reverse complement strand
GTGTCACCGGCGTGCCGGCCATGATCTTCGGCGGCAAGCTGGCAGTGTCGGGCGCGCGCGAATCCGAAGTCCTGGTGTCGGTGATCGACCGGGTGACGGAGATGGCGGCCGGACAGGTGCCCCCTACCGACGAAGAATTAGAATAGCGCGATAGAAGCGCGAGGAATTTTGGTTCCTGAGCAGGAGCGTCGCGCGGAGCGGGCTTGCAGCCCGTGAGCACGCGCGACGAACTCAGGGACCAAAAGGACCGCGCGTAGGTTTAAGCGGCGTCAGCCACAACCTTATTCCTGCCCGTGCGCTTGGCGCGGTACAGCGCCTGGTCGGCGCGGTGCAGCAACTGCTCGGCGGTATCGTTCTCGCCTTCGCAGCGGGCGATGCCGATGGAGATGGTGATGTTCAGATAGCCGGGATTGCGGCTGATCTTGACCGGCGTGGTCTCGATCGAGTGGCGCAAACGTTCGGCGATGTTGGTGGCGAACGCCATGTCGGTATCGGGCATGGCGACCACGAATTCCTCGCCGCCATAGCGGCAGGCCAGGTCGATGCCGCGGACATTGGCGTTGATGCGGGATGCGAATTCCTTCAGCACCTCGTCGCCGATGTCATGGCCATAGGTGTCATTGACCTGCTTGAAGAAGTCGATGTCCATGATGACGAAGGCCAGCGGGCGGCCATTCTTGGTGGCATCGGCCATCAGCGTATCCAGATGGCGGCTCATGTAGCGACGATTGTGCAGGCCGGTGAGCTGGTCGGTGATCGCCATTTCCAGGCTGAGCTGGACATTGTGGCGCAGCCGGTCGGCATAGCGCTTCTTGCGCAGCTGGGTGCGCACGCGGGCCACCAGTTCGTTCTTGTCGACCGGGCGGGTCAGGTAATCATTGACGCCCATCTCCAGCGCCTGGGTCAGCTTGCGGCGGTCGCCGTCGCTGACGACCACCAAAATCGGAACATGGCGGCCTTCCGGCAGCGAACGCAGCTGCGAGCACAGGCGCAAGCCGTCAAAGCCGCGCATGCCCAGCGACACCACGATCAGGTCGAAGTCCCCGCCCTTCACCCGCACAAGCGCTTCCTCGAACGTGTCGGCAGAGGCCACTTCATGCATGGGGGTCAGGGCGCTGGTGAACCAGGCCACGCTTTCGGCGCGGTCTTCGATCACCAGGATGCGGCCCGACTGGTTGTTCTCGGTCAGCGTTTCGGCCGGATCTATCAGGCCCATGCCCTGGCCGGTCGACTCGCGCATGCGGAGCTCGTCGGTCATCATCTTCAGGCGCACAAGGGAACGCACCCGCGCGAACAAGGCGGCGTCATCCACCGGCTTGGTGAGGAAATCATCGGCGCCCGCATCCAGGCCGGCCACGCGGTCGGACGGCTGGTCCAGCGCGGTCACCATCACCACGGGGACATGGGCGGTCTTGGGGTTGGACTTGATGCGGCGGCAGACTTCGAAGCCGTCCATGCCGGGCATCATCACGTCCAGCAACACGATGTCCGGCACGCCCGCTTCCATCTTGGACAGGCATTCCAGTCCGTTGAAGGCTGTGATGACCTCGAAATATTCCGCGGTCAGCTTCGCTTCCAGAAGCTTGACGTTGGAAAGTATGTCATCGACGACAAGAACGCGGGCCGTCATGGCTCATTACCCGATGAAGCGCCGCACGGTATCCAGGAAGCTGGTCACCGAAATGGGTTTGGAGATATAGGCTTCGCAACCGCCCTGGCGGATGACTTCCTCGTCGCCCTTCATGGCGAAGGCGGTGACCGCGACAACGGGAATGCCCTTGAGGGAATCGTCTTCCTTCAGCCACTTGGTGACTTCCAGGCCGCTGACTTCCGGCAACTGGATGTCCATCAGGATCAGGTCGGGATGGTGTTCGCGGGCGATGTCCAGCGCTTCCATGCCATCCTTGGTCTGCAGGATGTTGTAGCCATGCGCGTCCAGCAGGTCGTGGAAGAGCTTCATGTTGAGCTCATTGTCCTCCACGATCAGGACTGTCTTGGTTTTCACGTCCATGGCTCAGGTCTCTTTTCCGCGCGGAATGCGCCCAGCGCCCAATACGGGCCTCCCGGTTTTGCCCAGTATTAGGGATTATCTCTTAACGCTCCCTTGAGATTGAAGGCGGGGGCCGCCCCCTTTTTGCCGCTTTTGGGGCGGTTTAGGCGCCCCTCAGGGTTCCGGTTGCCCCCGTCCGTCGCCGACGGCCAGGGCGCCGGATCGCAGGACCATCGTCATCAAGGTCTGGATGGCGGCTCTCGCTGCCCGGCTGAGGACCCACATCGGATCAGGCTTGCTGCGGGTGAAAGATGAAACACGCATCATGCACGCCGGCGCCTGCAAGGTGGTGACGGCCGAAACGCCGCTCAGCTCAGCCTTTCTCCTCCATTTTGCGGAACCATGGCTTATGCCATAGATGCGACCATGGCCCTGATGAACACCGAACGCGCCGAAGTGCTTGCCCTGGAAGGTCTTGGCTGGCTGGCCGGGCAGGACGACGGCATACAACGCTTTCTCACCCAGTCGGGTATCGACGCACAAACCCTGCGCGAGGCGGCGGGCAGTCCGGGCATGAATGTGGCCCTGCTGGATTTCCTGCTGGGGCATGAGGATCTGCTGCTGCCCTTCTGCGAAAGCCTGTCCATATCGTCCCGGGATGTGCACATGGCACGGCATGTGTTGAGCGGTGAAATCTGATGCGTTTCGGCATCGATCTGGGCGGCACCAAGACCGAGATCATGGCGCTGGCGGCCGATGGCACGGTGGCGTTGCGCCGGCGGATTGCCACGCCCAGGGACTATGACTCCACGGTACGGGCTTTGGCGGAGCTGGTGACCGCCGCGGAACGCGAACTGGACACCTTCGGCAGCGTCGGCATCGCCATCCCCGGCAGCGAGAGCTTCGGCACAAACCTTATCAAGAATGCCAACACCACCTATCTGATCGGCAAGCCGTTGCGGCACGACCTGGAGAAAGTGCTGGGCCGCGAGGTGCGGCTGGCCAATGACGCCAACTGCTTTGCCCTGTCCGAAGCCAGCGACGGCGCGGCGGCCGGAGCACACACCGTGTTCGGCGTCATCGCCGGCACCGGCGTGGGCGGCGGGGTGGCGATCGGCGGACAGGTGCTGAACGGCGCGCATGGCATCGGCGGGGAATGGGGACATATTCCCCTGCCCGCGCCGTCGGTGGAAGAAATTCAAACCGCGCCGCTCTGTTACTGCGGCAAGCGCGGCTGCCTGGAAGTGTGGTGCAGCGGACCTGGCCTGGCCGCCGACTTCCAGCGCGTCACCGGCCGCAGCGCCAGCGCCGAAGAGATCGCCGCCTCCGATGGCGCGGACGAACGCGCCGCCATGGACCGGCTGGTGGACCGTTTCGCCCGCGCCATGGCGACGATGGTGAACATATTGGACCCGGACGTGATCGTGATGGGCGGCGGATTGTCGAACGTCGAACGGCTGTATCGCGACCTGCCGCCGCTGGTGGAAAAATACGGTTTCAATTTG
>CANGRN010000267.1 GCA_947455695.1 Alphaproteobacteria bacterium | reverse complement strand
GCTCCTCGCGCCAGCCGGGCAAGGTGCTGATGCCGGTCGCCGGCCGGCCCCTGCTGTGGCATATCCTGCACCGGCTGGGGCAATGCCGCACGGTGGACAGGATCGCCGTCGCCACCTCCATCGATCCCGGCGACGACGCCATCGAACAATTCTGTGTAGGCCTGAGCGTGGTTTGCGTGCGCGGACCATTGCAGAACGTGCTGGAGCGTTACCGCCTGGCGGCGGAAGCCACAGGCGCGCAAACCTTGCTGCGCATCACAGGCGATGCGCCGTTGATCGATCCGGGGCTCATCGACTATCTGGTGGATGGCCTGGGAGACGGCGATTTCGTCCAGCTGGAAGAGGGCGCGCTGTGCGCCCATGAAGGCGCCGATGTGTTTTCCCGCCGCGCCCTGGACTGGCTGACCGCGCATGCGGGCGAGGATGAGATCGCCCGCGAGCATGTCACCAGCTATTTCAAGCAGCACAAGAATGCGGTGAAGACGGTTCATGTTCCGGCCTGGCCGCCGCTAGCTCGGCCGCTGCCCTATCATATCAGCGTGGATCAGCAGGCCGACCTGGACATGCTGCGCGCCGTCTATGCCCGGCTGAACGTGCCGGCGGGCGAGGCGAAACTGCCCGACGTGCTGCGCTTGCTGGACAGCGATCCGTCCCTGCGCGCCATCAATGCCCATGTCCGCCAGAAACCGGTCACCGAGGTCGAACGGTCGGGTGCGGCGCGCCGGCTGGGCATCGGCACGGTTCAGTTCGGTCAGGCCTATGGCGTGTCCAACATGCGTGGACAGGTGCCGCTGGCCGAAGCGCGCGCCATCCTGGCGCGGGCGGCGCGGGCCGGTGTGGGCCTGCTGGATACCGCGGCCAATTACGGCGAAGCCGAGCAGGTGCTGGCCCAGACGGACACCAGCGCCTTTCGCATTGTTACCAAGACCATCAGCGTGAAGCAGGGCGTGGCGGCGGTGATTGCCCGCTCCCGCCACTCCATCGCCACCCTGGGACGCGTGGACCTGCTGTTGGTGCATGCGGCGTCCGATCTTCTGGGACCGGACGGTGATGCGTTGTGGGATGCGCTGCGCGATTTGAAGGACAGGGGCGATGTCGGCGGCATCGGCATCTCGGCCTATGTCGCGGACGATCCGGCGGCGCTGGCGGCGCGGTTTCGACCCGACGCCATGCAGGTACCGTTCAGTCTTCTGGACCAGCGACTTTTGCAGGATGGATCGCTGGCACGGCTGAAAGACGCCCGTGTCGAAGTGCATGCCCGCTCCGTCTTCCTGCAGGGACTGTTGTTCCTGGAAAAGGTGCCGGACAATCTGCGCGCTGCGGCCCCGCTGCTCGCATCGGTGCGGGCGAATATTGCGGCCGCCGGCACCACGCCATTGGCCGCGGCATTGGGCTTTGTCCTGTCGCGTCCCGAAGTTGACGTGGCGGTGACAGGGGTGACGGCGCTGAAGGAGCTGGAAGAGATTTTGGCGGCGGCCGGGGCGCCGCTGCCGAAGCTGGATTGGTCCAGCTTCGCCCTGGACGATGCGCGACTTCTGACGCCGTCGCTTTGGTAGCCTAGGCCAACAAATCCGCGACGTATCCGGCGATGGCCAGGGACGAGGTCAGGCCCGGCGATTCCATCCCGAACAGGTTGACCAGCCCCGGCAATCCGTGCGCCTGCGGTCCGTCGATGCGAAAATCCGCCGCCGGCTGGCCCGGCCCCGACAGCTTGGGCCGCACGCCGGAATAATCCGGCGTCAGCATGTCCGCTTTCACGCCGGGCCAGTAGTCCGCGATCCGCGGCGCGAAGGCTTCGGCGATGTCCGGCGATACGGTGTAATCAATATCGGCGGGATCGTTGCTGGCCAGCCATTCGACATTGGGACCGAAGCGCGCCCGCCCGCCCATGTCCAGGGTGACATGCACGCCCAGCCCGCCCGGTTCGGGCACCGGATAGACCAGGTGTGTGAACGGGCTTTTGATCGACAGGCCGGCATAGCTGCCCTTGGCCAGGACCAGCGGCGGAATATTGCTCAGACCCTCGATGCGGGCGGCGACTTTCTGGGCCCACAGGCCGGCGGCATTGACCACCAGCCGCGCATCCAGCGCGATGTCCTCGCCGTCGCTGTGCACCGACAGGGTCCAGCCATCGCCGCTGCGCGCCACTTTCTTCACTTCGCTGTTGCGGACCAGCGTGCGGTCACCCAGCAGCGCCAGCATATATTGATGACTGTCGATGATGCCGGTAGAGGGCGAGAACAGGCCTTCATCGGCTTTGACCTCCGGCTCCAGCGCCGCGATTTCACGGGTAGAGAGAGGTTTGAGATCATCCACGCCATTGTCCGCCGCAGCTCTGGCGAGGGCGGCGATCTGGGCGGCTTGCGCGGACTGTCCCACGATCAGCTTGCCCAGCTGTTTGTGCGGTACGCCATGACTGGCGCAGAAATCATAGAGCAATTGCTTGCCCGCCACGCACAGCCGCGCCTTCAGCGAATCCCTGGCGTAGTAGATGCCGGCATGGATCACCTCGCTGTTGCGGGCGCTGGTTTCCATGCCGATATGCTCGTTCTTTTCCAGGGTGATGGTGTCATGGCCGGCCCGCGCCAGATGGCGGGCGATGGCCAGCCCCACAGCGCCCGCGCCGATCACCACCGCATCGGTCTCGAACTTTTCCATGATGGGGTTCTGCCTCCAAATCGCGGCGGCGGCAATGCTTGTCTGGATCGCAATTTTATGACGCTATGCGGCCATGTTTTTCGCGATTTCCAAGCTGTTCTGGATGGTGGCGGCGCCCAGTCATTGGCTGGGCGCGATGGTGCTGGCCTGCGCCCTGTGCCTGGTGCTGGGCCGGGTGCGGGTTGCCCGTGTCCTGGCGCTGGCGGCGGCACTGCTGTTGCTGCTGGCCGGGGTCTTGCCGGTGAGCTCTTATATTATCCGCGATCTGGAAAACCAGTATCCGCGCCAAGCCTGGCCGGCCCATGTCGACGGCATCCTGATTCTGGGAGCCGGTTACAACACGGCGGTGCTGCGCACCCGTCACGCCCCGGCCAGCAACGCCGCCGCATACCGCCTGACCGAGGCCTATGCCGCCGCGCTGCACTATCCGAACGCGCGCGTGGTGTTCAGCGGCGGCTCCGGCGCGCTGGGCGGCACGGACTGGTCGGAAGCGGAAAGCGCACGCTATGTCCTGACCCAGTTGGGCCTGGATCCCAGACGGCTGATCCTGGAATCGCGCTCGCGCAACACCGACGAGAATATCCGCTTCTCCAAGGAACTGGTGAAGCCGAAAGCCGGCGAGACCTGGCTGCTGGTGACCTCGGCGATACACATGCCGCGCTCCATGGCCATCGCGCGCAAGAATGACTGGGCGATGATGGCCTGGCCCAGCGACTATATCACCGGGCCGCAGATCGGCGGCATGGATTTCAACATCGGCGCCAACCTGGCCATGACCGACTTTGCCGTGCATGAGGCGGTCGGTGTGCTGGCCTATCGACTCACCGGCAAGGCGAAAT
>CANGRN010000266.1 GCA_947455695.1 Alphaproteobacteria bacterium | reverse complement strand
GACCCTGCTCGCCATGGCCTATGCCTGACCGTGACGGCCCGATCGAGGCCGCCTTCCTTCCCTACGGCAAGCAGGAAATCGGCGACGCCGACATCAAGGCGGTCATCGAAGCCCTGTGTTCCGGTTGGCTGACCACCGGCCCGCGTGTTTCCGAATTCGAGAATGCCTTTGCCGCCCATTGCGGCGCAAACGAAGGCGTGGCGGTCAACAGTGGCACCGCCGCCCTGCATTGCGCCATGCGCGCGGTGGGCATCAGGCCCGGCGATGAAGTCATCGTTCCGGCCATCACTTTCGCTGCCAGCGCCAATGCCGCCTTGTATGAAGGCGGCGTGCCGGTGTTCGCCGATGTCGAACCCGACAGCTTGCTGATCGATCCGGTTTCGGTGGGCATGAAGATCACGCCCAAGACCAAGGCCATCGTGGCCGTGGATTATGCCGGCCAGCCTGCCGACTATGACGCCTTGCACGAACTGGTGCGGGGCAGGGGTATCGCGATCATTGCCGATGCCTGTCATGCGCCGGGCGCCACCTATAAGGGCCGCAAGACCGGCACCCTGGGCGATATCTCCTGTTTCTCCTTCCATCCGGTCAAGCACCTGACCACCTGCGAAGGCGGCATGGCGGTGACGGACGATGCCGGCATGGCGGCGCAAATGCGCCGCTTCCGCAACCACGGCATCGACAGCGACCACCGCTCGCGCGAGGCCAGCGGCGCGCACGCCTATGACATGACCGAGCTGGGTTTCAACTATCGCCTTCCGGATGTGCAATGCGCGCTGGGCATGGCGCAGCTTGCCCGTCTCTCGGGCTGGGTGGCGGCGCGCCAGCGCATCGCGGCGCTGTATGACGAAGCCCTGGCGGACATCGCGGAAGTCGTACCGCTAAAGACCCATGCGGACCGCACCAATGCCCATCATCTCTATGTCGTGAAGCTGGCCGAGCATGTGGACCGCGACCGCGCCTTTGCGCGCCTGCGGGCCGAAGGCATCGGCGCCAATGTCCATTACGCGCCGGTGTATCTGCATTCTCATTATCGCAAGCTGGGCTATGCGGCCGGCATCGCGCCGGTAGCCGAAGCGGTATCGAAGCGCATCCTGACCCTGCCGATGTTCCCGGCCATGACCGCGGGCGATGTCGCCCGCGTGGCGGCGGCGCTGAAGCGCGCCACGGCCTGATCAGCCAATAATCGAAAAACGGAAGCGCCGGGGACCTGTGCCATAGGGCGAGGGCTTGCGCGTATCATCCAGTTCCAGCGCCGACAGCATCAACTGGCAGAACAGCTTGCCGCCCGTGCTGCGGTGATTGACCAGGCCCACCAGCGGCGCCACCGCGCGGTCCACCTCGATCCGCACCTTGCGTGTCTTGTCGGCCAGTTCGATCCAGCCCTCGGTCATGCCCAGTGCGCAGGCGGCCGATACCAGGAAAGACACCGGCGCGCCATGTTCCACGGTCTGGCCGGCCAGGGCGAAACGCTCCGGCACGCCGCCATTGGTGGTGATGAAGGACAGGCTGTCTTCGTCGAAGGCTTCGCCCAGCAAGGTGATATGGCCCAGTCGCAGCGCGCCGCGATTCCAGTTTTCCCACTGGAACTCCAATTCAAAATCTATGCGGGGCGAATTGGCATGGAAGGTCATGACCTTGATGATCGGGCCCAGCGGCGTCGAGACCGCGCCATGCACAGTGACGGTACCGTCACCGGCACGCGCGATATGGGTGGTGGCCCAGTCCAGGTCGGTGACCTTGGGCTCGCCTGGCGCCTCGAACACGCAGTCGCCGGTGTACCAGTCGGCCTGCAGGGCGATGTCGTCGAAATGGCCGTGGGGGATGCCGCCGATCAGGGGCGTGAAGTCCGGCGCGAAGCCGGCGCGCTGGATGGCCAGGCCGCGGCGGCGGTCCAGCCGCGCGCGGATGGCGGGTGTTTCGATCTCGATATAGCGGTCGGTGGCGGTGTCGCCGGCCGCCGCGGGCAGGGCGGCGGCAGGGGGGGCCGTGCCCAGGCGTGCTTCCATCGCGGCCAGGTCGCGGCAGTACCGCTCCCAGCGGGCCTGGGTGATGTGGGTACGAAAATCGCTGGCCCATAGCCGGCACAGTTCGCGCCAATCGTCATCCGGCGCATGGGTGCGCAACAGCGCATCATGGATGCGCTGGCAGGCGGCGTTGACGGCGATATCATCGCGTCCGCTCACCGCCCAGCGCGTGACATTGTACTTGCGCTGTTTCTTCACCGGGATGGGATAGGGCGCGGTCTCCAGCCGGATGGGCGTGGTCTGTTTCGCGTCTTTCAGCGCATCGGATGGTGATACGATCCGCACATCCGGCAGGCTGGCCAGCCCCGCAAAGGCGCCCTTCAGGCGCGTCCATTCGGTGCCGCCCTGGTTGCTTTCCTCGGTGCGATAGCGGCCGGGGCGGAAACCGAAAATCTCCGCATCGCTGGCATAGAGGCAGACGGTGCGATCCTCCGCGCCGCGCTGGCCGGAGACAAATTCCAGATAATCCTCCAGCGAAATATCGTCATGCGCCAGGCGCTGCAGCTTCTGGAAGGCGACCGTGTTGGTCCACAGGATGGGAATGACGCGGCCATCGCTGCCTAGCGCACGCTGCGGTGCATAGCGAAGGGCGGGGGCCCAATCGGGATGGAAATTGGCGACATTGTCCCAGTCCATCAGCAGGGCGTCATAGCCCGCATCCAGATACTGACCCACCAGCCCGCCCGACCAGGCTTGCTCATTCACCAGCGCGATGCGCGGCACCAGGCCCAGCAGCTTTTGATAAGCCTCATTGCCCAGCCGCAGGTTGGCGGCAAGCATATCGGCTGGCAGCAGTGGCCCGATCGCCTGGGCATAGCCGGAGCCGATGAATTCGCACCTGCCGCGTGCGATCAGATCGCGCAGCCGCGCCAGCCAGCCGGCATCGCATTTGGCAATGGCCTGCAAGGTATAGGCGGTGGCCTCGATGCCGATGGGGCCGTGGCTTTCCGCCAGGTCCAGCAGCGGGCCATAACAGTCGCGCACCACGGTGGCACGCTGCTCTTCCTCGATGGAGGAAAAGGCAAGGTTGAGATGGAACAGGGCGAAGCCGTTCAACACGCCGGCATGTCCGAATAGAGCGGCACGATGCGCGACGGCGGCAGCCCGCCTTCGCGCAGCGCTTTTACGATCGGCCGCTCGCTGACATAGGAGGAAATGATCACCGGTGCGCGGCTCGGATGGGCCAGCAGTTCGGCCGGGCTGATGACGGGCTTGCCGGCCTGGGTCTGGCCCCACTTCTTGGAATCGCGGTCGGCGATGGCGATGACAAGGGGCGCAATGCCTGTGCGGTCCAGCAGCTGGGCGGTGTGGACGCCGGCGCCATACAGGAAGACCGGCTCCCGGAAGCGGTCCACCCGGCTGGCGGTGGCAGCCCATAGCGTTTCGTCACGCGCGGCATAGCTGCGGGCCATGCGCGCGCCATCGGACGGCTGGAAGGGCGACGGCGCCATCGTCGTTGCGGCCTTGCGCGCCGCG
>CANGRN010000265.1 GCA_947455695.1 Alphaproteobacteria bacterium | reverse complement strand
GGACTCGTGATCGAAATAGTTCAGGTGATGCTTGGGAACCACCCACCAGGGCGCAAAGCCCATCTTGCGCCACAGCACCATCTGCAGCGGGTTGAAATCATTGGGCGAGGAGACGAACAACAGCCCGCCCGGCGCCAGCATGCTTTTGGCCTCTTCCACCAGCGCAATGGGATCGCGCAGGTGTTCCAGAACCAGATTCATCGAAACGACGTCGAACGTACCGCGGCCCTGCGCCTTGCCGGCCGAGAAAAAATCATTCACGACAGCGATGCCGCGCCCGGCGGTATACTCCGCCGCAATGCGCGAGGGCTCAAAGCCCAGAACGTCCCAGCCGCGCATGCGGCCCGCTTCCAGGAAATAGCCGGGCCCCGAACCGATATCCAGGATCCTGCGCCCGGGGGCATGCGCTTCCAGCAGCTCGTAGTAATGATGGTAGCGCAGCATCCACCATTCCTTGTCGGCTTCGGCGCGTGCGAAATAGTCGGGCCGTTCCTTTTCGTAGAACTCGCCGTCATAGAATTTCTGCAGATCTTCGTCGCTGAACAGCGGGTCGATGTGGCGAAAGCCACAGGCCCGGCAATCGATCACGTCATACCCGTCCACAGTGGCGAGCACGGGGCCGAAATGTTCGGCGGTCTCAACCAGGCGTTCCGCGAGATTCATGGTGGGTCCCAGCATTGTATTACTGTAGCCGAAAGTACAACACCCCGGCGAACACCCCATTTTTGAACAGTTTCGTTCATGAGTGATTAACGATAACCGGCTTTGATGAAGGCTGATTTTCAAGACCGGATTTCCAGATGGCCAAGGCCCTGCCCCAGCCGACCCTGAACATGCGTGCCGGCGTGGATGCGCGCCTGGAGGCCATCGACAAGCTCGAAGCCCTGGTCAACGAGGTGGTCAAGGAAAAGGCGCGCCACCGCTCCAATGTCTTTCTCAAGCGGGGCATCCGCACCTGGCGCCAGGGCGACATCGTCAAGGCCGGCCAGTGGGCCCTGAAGGCCACCGAGGCCGACGGCACCAATTCCAAGGCTTTTCACGTCCTGGCCATGGCGCTCGAACGGATGGGCCACCTGCACAAGGCGCTGGTGACCTATGAGCGCGCCTTCGAGCTGGACCCCGAAGACCCCGAGCTGCTGATCAACCTGGGCCTCACCGCCTGGAACCTGAAGCTGACCGACGGCGCAGCCAAGATGTTCCAGCTTTATATCGCCTCCTGCCCGGACTCGCCCCTGGGCTACAACAACCTGGGCAGCGTCCAGGGCGATATGGGCAATGTGGACCAGGCCATCGAGACCCTGCGCGCCGCGCTGTACCGCATGCCCGAAGAAGCCATGCTGTGGAATTCGCTGGCCACCGTTCTGGCCGAGAACAGCCGTGCCGATGAAAGCCTGGTCTTCTACGAAGAAGCCGCGCGCCTGGCGCCCAGCTTTGCCCGTGCCTATCACAATCTGGGTTTCGCCTATCAGCATCTGTCCCAGATGGACAAGGCGCTGGTGTCCTATGACCGGGCGCTGGAGCTGGTGACCGATCCCGCCGAGCGTATCGAGACCCTGCATTCGCGCAGCATCTGCCTGATCGGCCTGGGCAAGATCGAGGAAGGCTTCCGCGAATACGAAATCCGCAACAACGAGCGTTTCCGCTGCTATTTCCACCACATGATCAACGCGCCCCGCTGGAATGGCGAAGACGTGCGCGGCAAGAAGCTGCTGCTGGTGGGCGAACAGGGCCTGGGCGACGAAATCATGTTCTCCACCATCCTGCCCGATGCTTACGAAGCGGTGGGGGAGACCGGCAAGCTGCAGATCTGTGTCGATCCGCGCATGGTGCCGCTCTACCAGCGTTCGTTTCCCAATGCCGAAGTCGGCACATATGACGACCGCACCCTGATCGACGACAACGGCAATAAGGCGCTGCGCCTGATCCCGTTCGCGTCCAAGGAAAACCTGCCCGACTATTGGGCCCCGATGGGCAGCGCCCTGCAATATTACCGCAAGTCGCTGTCCGACTTCCCGCACAAGCAGTTCCTGTTTCCCGACGACAAGCGGATCGCGGAATACAGGGCGCATCTGGAGGCCCTGCCCGGCAAGAAGGTCGGCATCTGCTGGCGCTCCATGCTGATGACCGGCAAGCGCGCCAAGTATTTCTCGCCCATCGACGCCTGGGGCGACTTGCTCAAGACCCCGGGCATCACCTTCGTCAACCTGCAATATGGCGACAGCGCGCCGGATATCGCGCGGGCCGAGGAAAAGTTCGGCGTGAAGATTTATTCCGTCCCGGGCCTGGATCTGAAGGACGATATCGACGGCACCGCGGCGCTGTGCAAGGCGCTGGATCTTGTCATCTCCGCCCCCACCGCCGCAGCCCACACGGCCGCCGCCGTGGGCGCCGAAGTCTGGTACCTGTCGGTCGGCCTGGGCTGGCCGCAGCTGGGCACCGCGACCTATCCCTGGTACGCCAACACCCGCGTCTACTGGCCGGAAAAGTTCGGCGACTGGGATGCGGTGATGCCGCGCTTCGCCGGCGACCTGGCGGCCTTCGCCGCGTCCTGACATGGACCATTGTGCGCTGTGCAAGAGCGGCGACCGGGACGTCATCCAGACCCAATCCCTGGCACTGCTGAACCGCGACGCGCCCTGTGACATCAGTTTTTGCGTCTGCAAGGCCTGCGGTCACCTGCAGCAATGGCCGCCTGTGTCTCCTGCGGTCATGGCGCATCACTATCAAACCATCGCCACCTATGAACTTTTCGGTACGCCCGCCGCCTTGCGCGCTGCTCCGCCCGCCCGCCATGCCAAACGCTTCCTGTCGCTGGTGTCCGATATCGGACTTGCGCCGGGCAGCGCCTATGAAATCGGCTGCGCCTCGGGCGAGATGCTGCACCAGTTCCGCCGGCAAGGCTGGCAGGTCGCGGGCTGCGATCCCTCTCCCTCCGCCATCTCCCAGGCCAAGGCTATCTTCGAAATCGACGCCGATCTGGGCGGCGAGGAAGACACGCTGCCGGGGCGCGAAGACCTGGACCTGATCCTGGCCTGCCATGTGCTGGAACATCTCTATGATCCGCCCGCCGCGCTGGCACGTTGCCACGCCGCGCTGAAGCCGGGCGGTCACCTGGTCTTCGAGGTGCCCTGCGCCACCGCACCGGATCAATTGCCGCCCGGCTGGTTCACCTTCGAGCATCTGCATTACTATCAGCCCGCAATCCTGGAACGGCTGCTGAAAGCCAGCGGGTTCGAGGTGGTGGAGATGCGCATCGCCATGACCGCCGAGCATTATCCGGTGGTCGCCATCGCGGCGCGCAAGGCCGCAAGCGTGACAGCGCTATCGCCATTCCAGCCGTCCGACGGCGCACGCATGGCCCGCAGCTATGCCGCGCGTGACGAGGCACTATGGGCTGCCACCGCCAGCCGGGTGGACCGCTTCCGGGAGCCGGTCTTCCTGTATGGCGCCGGCATCCACACCGCCCAGCTGCTGGACCGCACAGGCATTGCGCCTCATGTCATCGCCAT
>CANGRN010000264.1 GCA_947455695.1 Alphaproteobacteria bacterium | reverse complement strand
GTTTCCAGGTGCGCAAGCTCATCTTCGTACGTGCCGACAGGTGACTTACCCGACTGCACCCAGCTGACCGGAATGCCCAGCTTTTCGACTTCCGCCCAGAACGGATCATAGGTCTTGTCCGAATGCATGGGCTTGTAGCCGCTGCGGAACAGCCCCGTCGTGGTGAAGTACAGCCCGCGCATTTTCAGGCGGCCGATCTGGTCATGCAGGCGCGCGATTTCCGCGTCATGATAGGCGAAGGCTTCCTCGACCTGGGCCAGGCCGATGAAGCGATTGGGATGCCGGGATATCGCCTCGGCAAAATACTCGCCAAGGTTGCCATAGATATGGTCGTTCTGCAGGACGGCTGTCTCGATGCCGGCATGGTCCATCATCGCGACCAGCCGGTCGGCGCTCATGGACAGGTCTTCCATCCAGGGCGGAAGGAACTGGACATAGTAGCTCTCGCCGTCCTTTTCCCACTGGAAGCGTCCGAACCGGCCGGCCGAAAAGGAGACGTCCCTGGCGCCGGCGGGTGAGGGGTCGTTTGCATCCCACAACATGCGCTCGGTCACGATGGCGTTGTCCCGCAGCCGGCGATAGGGCTGGTTGCCATGCATGTGCATGGCCCGCTGCTGGTGAATCCTGTGGAGCTCCACGCTGGGAAACCCTGACACGCCGGCGGCCGGCGGGAAGATGTGCGCGTGGCAGTCGACAACCCCAACAGCCTTTGTGTCCATATTCATGGGTGTGTCTCGATTTTCACTCATCTTGTGCTGCTCGTCTTGGTTGCCATGGTGTTGTCCACCCACAGATCCGCCCAGGTGAAATTCGCCGGCGTACCACCGGTATGGACGAACACGATCACGTCATCGGCCCCAAACCGCCCCTCGCGGACATGCGCCACCAGACCCGCTGCGGCCTTGCCCGTGTAGATGGGGTCCAGGATGACCCCTTCGGTGCGGGCAAACAGCTTGACCGCTTCAACCCCCGCCTCCGAAGGCACGCCGTAACCTTCGCCGACAAAGTCCGTGAAATTGACGATCTCGTCTTCGGTGATGACCAGATCCAGTCCCAATGCGCGGGCCGTTTCATTGGCGATGCCGGCGGTGCGGGACGGCAGGTGGAATTCGCTGGTTGCGGTGACGCCATGCATCCGGAAGCCCAGCCCCGTCAGGTGCTGCGCCAGTATGATGCCGGCCTGGCCCTTGCCGCTGGAGGACATGTAAAAACAGGTCGGCGATAGCCCTTCCGCATCCAGCTGTTCCAGCACTTCCAGCGTCGCTTCCAGATAGGCTGCCGCGGATGCGACATCGAACATGGGGTTGTCGTTGAGAATGTGGGGCCGCCCCCCAGCCTTGCGGGTCTGATCGGCCAGGGTGTCCAGCATCTGCCGCTGCTCTTCGCGCGTCCGGGCAAAATTCACCTCCGCGCCCAGCAGATAGTCCATCAGCAGGTTGCCCTGGATGACATTGGGCTTGCTTCCCTCCAGCACCAGGATCGTTTTCAATCCCAGCTTGTTGCAGGCGGCGACGGTCTGGCGGGCGGAGTTGGATTGCAGGTCCAGGCCGACAATCACGGTATCGGCGTTTTCGGCCATGGTGCGGGCAAGGCGGAATTCCAGGTTGCGCAGCTTGTTGCCGCCCAGCCCCAGGCTTGTGAGATCATCGCGCTTGATGAAGATGCGCGGCCCCCCCGGCTTGCCGTGGTTGAGCGCGCGCGCCAGGTTCGGGGCTTCGGTCAGGGGGGTCGGCCGCACTATGAGGTTGACGCGCGGCAGCCTGGCGATATGACCGCGAATGGCGGTGAAATCCGGAAGCGCTGGGCGTGTTTCTGTCGTGGAGGCTACCAAGGCTTTGTCTCCGTACTCATGGTGTTGGTGCAAGTCACAGGGCCGCAACTTCGGGTGGCATTCTTCGGACGCGCAGTGACGCCGCGACCAGCGCGCCCGCCAGGGCCAGGGCGGCCATCAGCAACAGGCTTGTGGTGGCCGCGCCGGTCTGAGTCTTCATATAACCGAACAGGTATGGCCCGAAAAAGCCGCCCAAGGCGCCCAGCGAGCTGATCACGGCGATCCCGGCCGCCACCGTGCCCCGGGACAGGAACGATGCCGGGATCGGGTAAAGCATCGGCCCCAGGGATACCGAGCCAATATTTGCGAGTGTGAAACACAACAGCCTGATCACCGGGTTATGCAGCAGCGCGCCGCCCGCGATTCCTGTGGCCAGCATCAGCAGCGCGGCCGCGACATGAAGCTTGCGCTCCCCCGTGCGGTCGGAATGCCGGCTGAACAGGACCATGCCGATCGCGCCGATGAAGGGTGGAAAGGCCAGGATGAAGCCGGTCTGGGTGTTGCTGTAGCCCAGCTGGGTGATCAGCGCCGGCAAGAAGAGGGTGATGGAATAAGTCGCCCCCTGCATCGAGAAATTCGCGAAGGCGCACATCAGGATGCGGATATCGAACATCATTTTCAGGAAGCCGGCATGCGCGCTACTATCGACGAGCTTCTGCTCCTGGGCGATCTTGTCGACCAGCCAGTCGATTTCGTCTTTCTGGAGCCACCGGGCATCGCGGGGATGGTCGGTCAGGTAAACCAGGGTGGCCAGGGACATCAGCACGGAGGGCAACCCTTCCAGGATGTACATCCATTGCCAGCCCTCCATCCCCCAGCCGGTGACATTCAGCAACAGGCCCGAAAGCGGCGCCCCGATGACGGACGACACCGGGACGGCCAGCATGAAAAAGGCGATCATGCGGGCGCGATAGGCCGACGGAAACCACCGGGTCAGGTAAAAAACCACGCCGGGATAAAAACCGGCCTCGCACAGGCCCAGCAGGAAGCGCAGCAGATAGAAGCAGGTGTCCGCGCCCAGCCCGGTAAAGCCCGATATCTGCGGAATAAAGCCGAACGACGTGGAAACCAGGCCCCAGCTCAGCATGATCCGGGCGATCCAGACGCGTGCGCCCACGCGCTCCATCACGATATTGGACGGGACCTCGAGCAGAAAGTAGCCGATGAAGAAGACCCCGGCGCCAAAGCCGAACGCCGCTTCCGACATGCCCAGGGCTTTGCTCATCTGAAGATGGGCAAAGCCGACATTGACGCGATCCAGGAACGCCACGAAATAACAGGCCATCAGGAACGGCAGCAGCCGCCACATGACCTTGTTCACAGTTCGGGGCACCAGGTCGGCCATATACTCGCGCGTCGTTCCGCTTGCCCTTGAAAGGCTTTTATCCGGTTACGGCGGGCGTGGCGCCAAACCGTCTTGGTCAAAACTTGACCGAAAAACCGAAGCACGAACAGGGCCTTCGCATAAAATTGCCTGTTGGCTTTTCGCAGCCGGAACGCGACCGTTCACCAGTGGCAGCCGAAAACCGTGCCTGCGGGCCCCGGGACATGCTATAATGGACAAAAGCTCATGCTGAGGGACGACGGCAATGAGGACAAGAAACGTCTTGATCGGGGCTGCAGCCACGCTTCTTGTGGTTGCGGCGGTCGAAAAATTTCCCCGCATGTCTTCCGCGTTCGGCGCCGCAGACAGCGCGTC
>CANGRN010000263.1 GCA_947455695.1 Alphaproteobacteria bacterium | reverse complement strand
CGACATGAGCGACATGCTGAGCCGCACCCTGGGCGAGAATATCCAGATCGAGACTGTGATCGCCGGCGGGCTGTGGAACACGATGGTGGACCCCAACCAGGTCGAGAACACCGTGCTGAACCTGGCAATCAACGCCCGCGACGCCATGCCGGGTGGCGGCAAGCTGACCCTGGAAGTGGCCAATGCGTCGCTGGACGACACCTATGCGGCGGGCCATGCCGAAGTGACGGCCGGCCAGTATGTCATGCTGGCGGTGACGGACACGGGCACTGGCATGACCCCCGAAGTGCTGGGCCGGGTGTTCGAGCCCTTCTTCACCACCAAGCCGGAAGGCAAGGGGACCGGCCTTGGCCTCGCCCAGGCGTACGGCTTCGTCAAGCAGACTGGCGGCCATATCAAGATCTACACCGAACTGGGCCACGGCACGTCCATCAAGCTCTATCTGCCCCGCACCCGCCGCGAGGTGGATGCGCCCGATACGACCGCCGGATTGCCGGTCGAAGGCGGCCGCGAGCACATTCTGGTGGTGGAAGACGATGAAGGCGTGCGCGCCGCCGTCGTCGACATGCTCGGCGACCTCGGCTATCGCATCAGCCGGGCCGACAATGCCGAAAGCGCGCTGGAGGTGCTGCGGCACGAGGCGCCGGACATGATCTTCACCGACGTGGTGATGCCCGGCAATATCCCCACCCGCGAATTCATCCGCCAGGCGCAGGCGATGCATCCGGGTGTGCGCGTGCTCTACACTTCGGGCTACACCCAGAACTCCATCGTGCATAACGGCAAGCTGGACGATGACGCGGTGCTGCTGTCCAAGCCCTATCGCAAGGACGAGCTGGCGCGGAAGCTGCGCAGCGTGTTTGCCGGGACCGCGCGCGGCGCCATCGCCCCGCACGGGCCCGCAGAGTCGCAACAGCCGCGTGGCAAGGTGCTGGTGGTCGAGGATGTGGCGTTGATCCGCGTCACCACCGTGGACATGGTGGAGCAGCTGGGCTTTCCCGTGGCCGATGCCGCCGACGCCCATGAGGCGCTGGCCATCCTCAAGCAGGACAGCGCCATCGCGATCCTGCTGACCGACCTGGGCCTGCCGGGCATGAACGGCCACCAGCTGGTGGAGGAAGCGCTGAAGCTCAATCCGGCGCTGAAGGTCATCATCGCCTCCGGCTATTCCACCAGCGAGGACCAGAACGACCGGCTGAGCGGCGCGCGCTATCTGACCAAGCCGTTCGACATGCAGCAGCTGCGCCGGGTCCTGGAGGCCTGAGGCTGTTTCAGCCGGCTTTTGGGGGTTACGCGAACGCTTGGGGAGCAGTGCCCGGCGGACCGGCCGATCAGGCAAAGAAAAAGCCCGCGAGGCGAACCTCGCGGGCTTTGGTCTTTTGGACTTTCGCCCTGCTTACGGCAGCAGGGTGAAGTTGTAGGTCAGGGTCGCAACCACACCGCCCGAGCAGGCGTGGCGGGTGGCCATGTAGAAGGCGCCGCACTGGGCGGTGCCCAGGTCGGTGCCGCTGTAGCGCACGTCCAGGGCGAAGCCCTTGTAGGTCGCGGTGGCGCCGAAATCGCCATAGGTATAGTCGCGCGAACCGACCAGGCGGGCATTCTCGGCCCACTGGTGACCCAGGTTGCCGCTGATGCTCAGCCAGTCGAGCAGGGTGTAGGTGACGTTGCCGTACAGGGCATTACCTTCGCCGCCATCGAACGCCAGGTTGTTCGACCAGGCATAGCTGGCCTGCAGCGAGACCGGGCCGAAGGCCTTGGTCAGCTGGTTGATCAGCTCGAAATAGTCCGGACGCGGCGCGCCGGCCGGGACGTTGGCCGACGGATAGGCGTAGTAGTAAGGCATGAAGTTCCAGTCGATGCCCCACAGGTCGGTGTGCTTGCCGCCATAGATGTCGAGCTCGACAAAGGGATTGCCGCTGGAGGTCGGGTCGAAGTCGACCTGCGAAGCCCAGGCGCCGACATAGAAGCCATCGGGGCCGTTAAGGTTCAACGAGCCCTGGGGCGCGAAGTTGCGGTCGTTCTGGCTGATGCCGCGGAAACGATAGTCGCTGGTCGCCGCGACATAACCGGTGAGGGTCCAGGTGGGCGCAGGCGCGTCTTCAGCGAAAGCAGGGGCGACGGAAAGTGCCACGCCGGCCAGGCTGACCGCGCCCAAAATCATCTTGGTCAAATTGTTCATCTCAAGTCCTCTCGTTGCCGGGCGCTCGAATCGCGCTGCGTTCCCGGGGGCGTCCCGGTTCGTCGTGACAGTTCTGTTTCGTGGGTCCAATCTCAATATGGCGACGTGTCTTTTTGGCCCTGTTTGGCCGCCGGAAAGCGTGATTTGAGCATCCGTTGTTGCAATGCAACAGGTGGTTGCCTAATTATTGGGCGTACGGCCTTTTACCTGAGCAGGACGCTCAAAAGTTAAAGCTTTCTGAATGCGGCTGCCGACCGTTTAATCTCTGCCAAACGGCCAAAAGGACTCAGTGTGCGGCTCCAGAAATTTCACCGCTAACGATGCGTATCATCCTCATCCGGCACGGCCAGCCGCACATCGCGCTTAGCCCGAAGGCCAGCCATGTGGGCTTTGCCGATTACATCGATAGCTATGAAGAAGCCGGCCTGGCGCCGACCGATCTTCCGCCCCAGGAGCTGCGCGATCTGGTGAAGGCGCTGGATCATGTCTTTACCAGCGACCGGCCCCGCAGCCGGCAAAGCGCCGCCGCGCTGGCGCCGCATGCTGCGCTCACCGCCGATCCCCTGTTCGCCGAAGCGCCGCTGGCGCCGCCGCGCATTCCGCTGCTGCACATGGCGGTTCCAAAATGGGCGGTGGTGTCGCGCATCCTGTGGCATGCCGGCTTTGCGCCGGGCATCGAGAATGCAGGGACTGCGGCGCGCCGCGCCGACCGGGCTGCCGATCTTCTGGTGGCGCGGGCGCAAGAGGCCGGCACTGCGGTGCTGGTGGCGCACGGCTATTTCAACTGGATGATCGGCCGTCGGCTGAAGCGGCGCGGCTTTGTGCGCACCGGAAGCCATCAGGCGCGTTACTGGAACACCGTGATCTACGAGAAGACGCCATGATCGAAGAGCAACTCGAAATACCCACCATCAACACCGAAACTCTGATGCTGCGTCCCGATCGCGCTGCGGAGTTTCCGGGCGTGGTGTTCCTCACCGACATCTGGGGCATCCGGCCCGCCAATATCGGCATGGCCAGGAGGCTGGCGGAAAAAGGCTTCGCGGTGCTGATGCCCAATGCCTTTCACCGGTATTCGCGCATCAAGCCGAATGGCTGGAAGCCGGATGACGAGAGCCAGATGCACAAGGCGCTGCAAACCCTGTTCGGCACCTTGACGGCCGGGCAGATGGTCAGCGACGGGGCGGCCTATACCGATTTCCTGCTGGCGCAGGTGGGCGTGAAGCCCGGCAGGATTGGTGTGGTCGGCTACTGCTTCTCCGGCCAGATGGCGCTGCGCCTGGCCGCCGCCGAGCCGGACCGCGTGGCCGCTGCCGCATCGTTTCATGGCGGCTTTCTGGTGACCGACAAGCCTG
>CANGRN010000262.1 GCA_947455695.1 Alphaproteobacteria bacterium | reverse complement strand
GAGGAAGGCGGCGCGGTCACCGGCGCCGACAAGACCCATCGCTTCATCATCGATCCCATCTACGGCACCACCAACTTCATGCACGGCATCCCGCACTTTGCCATCTCCATCGGGCTGGAGCGCGAAGGCCAGATGGTGTCGGGCGTGGTCTACAATCCCGTCACCGATGACCTCTATATCGCCGAGAAGGGCCATGGCGCCTATCTCAACAACAAGCGGTTGCGCGTCGCCGCCCGCAAGGAACTGGCGCCGTCGGTGATCGCCACCGGCCTGCCCTTCCTGGGCAAGGAAGGCCATGCGCGCGCCGCCGCCGAAATGGCCGAGGTGATGAACGTCACCGCCGGCATTCGCCGCTTCGGCTCGGCCTCGCTGGACCTGGCCTATGTCGCGGCCGGGCGTTTCGACGGTTTCTGGGAACACAGCCTGCAATCCTGGGACATCGCGGCGGGCATCGTGCTGGTGCGCGAAGCGGGCGGCATGATCACCGACCTGCGCGGCGGCGCCGAGATGCTGACACAAGGTACCGTGCTGGCGGCCAACGAGAACCTGCATCCGCAGCTTCTCAAGCTGCTGAAGGCCACCAAGGCACCGGCGTAAGCCGGAGCGCGCTTTAAAAAGCGCCCGCCTGGTCGCGCGCCGACTGTCCGCCGCCCAGCGCCTTGTATAGCGCCACCGAGGCCGCCAGCCGCGCCCGCCTGATATCGGCAAGCTGGTCCCGCGCAGTGTAAAGGCTGCGCTCGGCGTCGGTCACGATCAGGAAGTCCGAATAGCCCGCGATATATTTCCGCCGTGCCGCGCCCAGCACCTTTTCCGCCTGCGTGACCTGCTCGCGCAGCGCCGCTTCCTGGGCCGACAGGTGATTGACGTTGCCCAGCGCATTCTCGACGTCTGAAAACGCGTTCAAAACCGCGGCGCGGTAAGCCGCCAGCAATTCTTCTTCTTTCGCGCGAGCCTCGTCGGTGATCGCCTGGTTGCGACCACCATCGAAAATCGTCTGCACCAGCGCGGCGCCGATCGCCGCCCCGAATCCCAGGCCCGGCAAGGTATCGATTGCTGCGGCCAGGGCGGGATACTGCAAGCCGGCCGACGCGTTCAGCGTGATGCCGGGCAAAAAGGCGGTGCGCGCCGCCTCCAGATTGGCATGGGCGGCGACGAGATTTGCCTCCGCCGCGGCGATGTCGGGCCGGCGCGTCAGAAGCTGCGACGGCAGGCCCGGTGTGACCTGGGGCGCTGCGATGTGTTCCAGGCCGGTGCCGGTGACCGTGAAGCCTTCGGGCGGTCGTCCCAAAAGGATCGCCAGGGAATCGCGGGTCTCCAGCTCCTGCTGCTGCAACGCCGGAAGCGCTGCCTGCTGACCCGCCATGTTGGCGCGCTCCTGCAGCAGGTCGGCCGCCGGGGCATAGCCGGCCGTCACGCGCCGCTGCACCACATTCAGGATGGATTGCGAGGAGTGCAGGTTGGCCTGCGCCACGGCGATGCGGTCGCGCAGCGCCAGCAACTGGAAATAGGCATTGGCGACACTGCCGGTGACGGTCAGCGCCACGGTGCGGCGGTCGGCGGCGCTGGCCGCGCGCGCGGCTTGGGCAGCATCCAGCAGATCGCGGTTCTTGCCCCAGAAATCCAGTTCATAGCTGGCGGCCAACCCGGCGCTGTAATCGGTCTCGTGCGCCGAGGTGCCGCCGGTCTGGCCATACAGGCTGTTGACGTTGGCGTTCAGTCCCAGGGTCGGCAGCAAGGCCGCGCCGGCCTGGCGCGCCCTGGCATCGGCCTGGCGCAACCGCGCCCCGGCTTGCGCCAGGTCGAGATTGGCGGCCTGCGCCTTTTCAATCAGGCCCATCAGTTGCGGATCGCCATATTCCGCCCACCAGTTGGCCGAGGGCCACAGGGGCGCATTCGTCCCAGCTGATTGCTCGAAGGCGGCGGGAATATCGCCGGGCGGAAGGCCGGGCGGCGGGGTCCGGGCGCAGCTGGCCAGCATCGCGGCAGTGGCGACAAGTAGAAGCCTGCGGATCATGCCGCGACCTCATTGCTCTTGGGCCCGCCGAAGCGTTCCGCCAGCGCCGGCAGCACCACCAAGTTGAGCAAGGTCGAACTCAGCAGCCCGCCCAGCACCGTCACGGCCATGGGCCCTTCGATTTCCTGGCCGGGCTGGTGCAATCCGATGGCCAGCGGCATCAGGCCCAGCGCAGTCACCGCCGCGGTCATCAGGATCGGCACCAGCCGCTCCTGCGCGCCGCGCAGGACCGTGTCGGCGTTCCAGGGCGCACCTTCCACTTCCACCAGATGTTCGTAATGGGCCAACAGGAGGATCGCGTTGCGGGCGCTGACGCCGAACACCGTCACCAGCCCCACCATGGCGCCCACCGACAGGCCCGACCCCATCAGTGCGATGGCCGCGACACTGCCGATCAGGCTGAACGGCAGGTTGACCAGCACCAGCCAGGTATTGGCGCGCCAGTGAAAGCAGATGAACAGGATCATGCCGATCAGCACCAGCGCGAAGACGGTATAGAGCAGGAGCTGGTTGCGACTTGCAGTCTGGGCGGCGGCGGCGCCGCTGAATTCGGTATAGACGCCGGGCGGCAGCTTCAGGGCCGCGACCTTTGCCTTGGCATCATCCACCGTGGCCTGCAGACCGCGTCCAACGACATTGAAGGTGATAGAGACAAAGCGCTGGCCGCCGTCATGGGCCACGGTGTAGCGCGTCTGGGTCGGCACAATGCGCGCCACCTGCGACAGCGGCACCGGACCGAACGGGCTGGCGATCATCAGCGACGACAGAAATTCCGGACGATTGCGAGCGTTTTCCGGCAACAGGAGCGTGACGTTGACGGCGCGAATGCCGGCATAGGTCTGGCCCACCGTCGTGCCGGCATAGTTGGTCTGCACCGCGTCCAGCACGTCCTGCACTTTCAGCCCGCTGGCCGCCAGCGCGGCGGAATCCAGGTGCAGGGCGAAGGTCGGCGTGCCGCTCTGGGCCTTGAACTGCAGGTCGGCGATGCCCGGCGTGCCGGACAGGGCGGCCGCCACGCGGTGGCCGACACCATCCAGCGTGTCGAGCTGGTTGCCGAAAATCTTGACGGCGATATCGGCGGTCTCGCCGGTCAGGCTTTCGCTAATACGGTCACCCAGGAATGTGACGACCTCGCTTTGCAGCCCAGGATATCGGGACAGGATATTGCGCAGCGCCTCCTCGGCATCGTCCTGGTCGATATCGGCATCGGCTTTCAGCTCGACATGAAACTCGCTGCGGTGCGGTCCCCATGTATCTTCTCCCAGTTCGGCGCGGCCCACCTGCTGCTCGATGGTGGCGACATAGGGCAGCGCCAGCACGTCGCGGCTGATGCGCTTGCCCACCGCCAGCATTTCGTCGAGCGAGGTGCCGGGGGTGGAGCTGGACACCTGCATCACGAAATGGCCTTCGCGAAAGTCCGGCATGAAGCTGCCGCCCAGGAAAGGCAGCGCCGCCGCCGCGATGACCGTCAGCACCGCCAGCACCGCGACGACCACGCGGAAATTGCCATAGACGCGGCCGACGGCAT
>CANGRN010000261.1 GCA_947455695.1 Alphaproteobacteria bacterium | reverse complement strand
GAAGGTGAGACGGCGGTTGTGATCGGACACGATCTCGCCGGCCAGGTTGATCTCGACCAGGCCCAGCGACTGGGGCTCGCCTTCGGCGGCCGGCATGGGCGCGCTGACGGCGCTGACCACGCCCATCACGGTGGCGTCGGGGGTGATGATCTTGATCAGGGCGCCGATCTGGACGCGCGCCTTGTCGGCGATGGCGTCCTGGCGTTCCAGGATGGCCACGGCATGGCTGCCGGAGACCGACACGACATGGGCCAGGCGAACCGGCGGCGCGGCCGGCAACCCGCGGCGTTCGCGGAAGGGCGGGGCGGCGGGCTTGGCCACCGGTTTTTCGATGTGCAGGGTCATGCGACTTTTCCGACTGGCAGGGGCGTGGAAAGGGAATCCGCGTCGCGCGGCAGGGTGACGATGGCGGTGGTGCCGGCGCCGGGCTGGCTGTCCAGAAAAAGCGTGCCGCCATGCAGCTTGACGATGCCCATCGCCAGCGGCAGGCCAAGGCCGGTGCCTTCCTGGTTGCGGGCAAGATGGCCCTGGACCTGGGCGAAGGGCTTCATCGCCATCACGATCTGCTCATGGGTCATGCCGATGCCGGTATCGGCGATGGCGATGGTGACGCTGCCGTCTTTGAGGGCCTTGGCCATGACCAGGATGCGGCCCTTTTCGGCGGTGAACTTGCTCGCATTGGAAAGAAGATTGGTGAAGAGCTGGCGCAGGCGCTTGGAATCGCCGCTGACTTCGGGAAGGTTCGATTCCAGGCGCACATCCACCGGCTGATGCTTGGCGTCGAACAGCGGCTTGGTATTTTCCAGCGCGCTCTCGATCACTTCGCTGAGCAGCAGCGGGCGCTTGTCCAGCGCCAGCGATCCCGATTCCAGCTTGGACATGTCCATCACATCGGACACAACCTCCAGCAGGCGGCGGCCGGCATTGGCGATATGGTCGGCATAGTCCGCCGCTTCGCTCTGGGTGGTGGCGCCCGGCTGGCGGATCAGATCGGAGAATCCGATGATGGCGTTGAGCGGCGTGCGCAGCTCGTGGCTCATGGTCGACAGGAAGGTCGCCTTGGAACGGTGATTGAGTTCGGCTTCGGCGCGGGCGGCGCGGATGGCGCGCTCGGTATACTTGCGCAGCTGCATTTCGCCGAAGGTGTCCGAATACCTGGCAAGCAGACGATTGGTGTTGCGCGAACGCGCGATAAGGCCCGGCTTGGCCACGAGATGATCCCCGGCTGACGGGGGAAATCTACGGTGGCAGGCCTTTTTCCCCGGTTAACGGCCCGGCAAGCAAACGTCGCAGGGGCATAACCACAGGTTGTATTTATAGACTGTTGCACGTACCGACAGACCGGTAAGCTGCCGGAAAACCGGGGGAAAAATGGGCATTCCGATCAAGCGCGGCCTCGAGGCCATCCCCGGCGGCATGGTGATCGTGCCCCTGACCCTGGGGGCCCTGATCGCCACCTTCGCGCCGGGGGCGGGCCAGTTCTTCGGCTCCTTCACCGGGGCGCTGTTCACCGGCGCCCTGCCCATCCTGGCGGTCTTCTATGTCTGCATGGGCGCCACCATCCCGTTCGAGACCCTGCCCCAGGTGGCGGGCAAAGGCGGGGTGCTGCTGGCGGCCAAGGTGGGCATGGGCGTGGTGGCGGCGCTGGTGCTGGGTCGCGTGCTGGGAACCGAGCCGATCCAGACCGGCATGCTGGCTGGGCTTTCCACCCTGGCGGTGGTGGTGGCCATCAACGACACCAATGGCGGCCTCTACATGGCGCTGATGGGCCGCTACGGCGCGCCCAAGGACGTGGGCGCCTATTCGGTCATGTCGCTGGAGTCCGGCCCTTTCATCACCATGATGACCTTGGGCGGGCTGCTGGCCTTTCCCTGGCAGACCTTGCTGGGCGCGATCCTGCCGCTGGCGATCGGCATCCTCCTGGGGAACCTGGACCGCGAGATGCGCGAGTTCCTGGGAAAAGCCGCGCCGGCGCTGATCCCCTTCTTTGCTTTCGCCATCGGCGCGGGATTGAACCTCACCGCCGTGTGGCGCGCAGGCCTGCTGGGTTTGGCGCTGGGCGTGGTGGTGCTGGTGATCTCGTGCTGCGTGATGTTCCTGGCCGACCGCGTGTCCGGCGGCAAAGGCCTGGCCGGTCTGGCCGCCGCTGCCACCGCCGGCAATGCCGCCGCGGTGCCCGCCCTGGTCGCCGCCGCCAATCCGGCTTACGCAAAGGCTGCGCCCTATGCCACGGTACTGGTGGCCGCCAGCGTGGTGGTCACCATGCTGACGGTGCCTATCATCACGGCCTGGTGGGCGAAGAAGCTCAGCTCTTAGGATAATCCCGCCACAGCCATTCCAGCGCCGACGGCAAGGTCTGTCGCACCACGCCATTGTCGACATGCCTGGCGTCCATGGCGAAGACATACTTGTAGTCATAGCCCTTCTTCTTCAGCACCGCCGCCATGCGGTTGTTGGCCAGGGGCCAGTTGTGCCAGGTCGATTCCGGATCATCGAAGTGCAGGTCCTTTTCGCCGACTTCCATCCAGATGCGGATCGGCTTCTTCGCCGCCTTGGGGATCATCGTGGCGTGATACTCCCAGCCGCCGCGCGGGGTCTTGGGATCCTGCGGCGAAGCCTGGTTCACGAAGGTGCCCGAATAGCTCAGCACCTTGTGGTAACGCTCCGGGTGATACCAGGCCATCGTCCAGGCGCAGATCGCGCCCGAAGAGCCGCCCATGGTGGCGCGGCCTTCAGGATCGCTGGTGAAACTCACGCCGTAATTCTTGGACACGGCGGGCAGCAATTCCTGCTCCACCCAGTTGGAATAACGGTCCGACAGCGTGTCGTATTCCAGGCCGCGCTGCGAGCCTTGGGCATCGCTGCCGCCGGAATCGGGCGCCACGATGATCATGGCCGGCACGCGGTGCGCCGCGATCATGTTGTCCAGCACCGGCGCCATGCGGTTGATATAGCCATGGCCGTCCTGCACCACCATGAAGGGCGCGTTCGGCTTCACCTGCTTGGGGATATAGACCCAGACATGGCGCTCATAACGGCCGGGCTGGGAGACCTGCGCTTCCGGCGCTGGCATGCGGTTGCCGTAAGCATCGCGCTTGGCGCTGATCTCATTCTCGATCCGCACGATGCCCGGATAGATCTTGCTGTCTTCCGAATACAGGATGAATTCGCGGACATCGCCCTGCGGCACCGACGGATCGACCTTGTATTCCGGGGCATCGGCATAAGGCGGCTTGATGATGCTGTTCTCGGCCGTCACCGCGGGCGGCGGGGTGGGGAATTTCGGCAACGAAGGATCGGGTGCGGGCTGTGCGAAAGCCGGAACCATGGCGGCCAGCGCCAGCAGCGACAAAGCGGTGATTTTCTTCATGTCTCGTCCCTGTTGTTTCTTGTTATTTCGGAAAGTCGCGCCACAGCCATTCCAGCGCTGACGGCAAGGTCTGCATCACCACCCGGTTGTCGACATGGCCAGCGCCCAGCGCGAAGACATAGCGATAGTCATAACCCTTCTTCTTCAGCACCGCGGCCATGCGAGTGTTGGCCAGG
>CANGRN010000260.1 GCA_947455695.1 Alphaproteobacteria bacterium | reverse complement strand
GCCGGCGAGCGCATGACCAATGGCAGCGACGAGCTGGTGCCGGTGCGCCTGCGCGCCGGTGGCCGTTATCTTGGCAGCGCCATGGCCTGGAGCGCGCCGCAGCACCTGGCATCGTTTGGTCCGCAAAGCCCGTTCAACGGACTGGAGATCGCCTCGGAAGTCACTGTCTCGCGCCAGATCCTGGCAGAACCGTCCGCCGAACTTTCGGGCCGCACCTGGGCGCAGCTGACCGACGGCACCCCGCTGATCACCGCACAGGCGATGGGTTCGGGCTGGATCGTGTTGTTCCACACCGCCGCCAGCCCCGGCTGGTCGTCGCTGCCGCTGTCGGGCCTGTATGTCGAGATGCTCAAGCGCCTGCTGGCGCTGTCGGCCGGCACCCCGGCGCGCGAACTGGCGGGGCTGACCACCTTGCCGCCGGTGTCGCTGCTGGACGGTTTCGGCCACACCATACCGCCCACAGCCGATGTCGCACCGCTGCCGGCGCATGATTTTTCCAGGCAGCGCGTTTCGCCCCAGCATCCGCCCGGCCTGTATGGCGCCCATGAAGTGGAAAGCGCGCTGAATGTGATGCACACCGGCGATCACCTATCGCCGCTGGCCAATGGCGGCCAGGCCTATGGCAACACCCATGCCCGCGCGCTGGAGCCCTACCTGCTGGCCGCGGCGATGCTGCTTTTGCTGCTGGACTGCATCGTTTCGCTGTGGCTGCGCGGCTTCACCCCGCGCAAGCTGAAATTCGTCGGCGCCGCGCTGGCTCTTTTCCTGTCTGTGCCGCATGCCCGCGCCGATGACGCGATGAACATGAAGGCGGCGCTGGACACGCGGCTGGCCTATATCAAGACCGGCCTGTCCGACGTGGACACCACCAGCCTGCAAGGCCTGACGGGCCTGGGCATGGCCTTGAAGGCGCGCACCTCCTACGAGCCGATGGAGCCTTTGGGCCTGGACCCGGAGCGTGACGATCTTTCGCTCTATCCCCTGCTCTACTGGCCGATGGACCCGCGCGAGAAATCGCTTTCTCCAAAAGCCCTGTCGCGCGTGGGCGAATATATGAGGAATGGCGGTACCATCCTGTTCGACACCCGCGACCTGACATTGGGCGCGGTGCGCGGCGCCGCCTCGCCCGGCGAGCAGACCTTGCGGCGACTGACCGGCGGGCTGGATTTGCCGCCGCTGGAGCAGGTGCCCGCCGATCATGTGCTGAGCAAGGCCTTTTATATCCTGCACGACTTTCCCGGCCGCTGGATCGGCGGGCGGACATGGGTGGAAGCCCTGCCGCCCGCGCCCAAGAATGGCGCGCCGCCCGCGCGCGGCGGCGACGGCGTCTCCCCGGTGATCATCAGCGGCAACGACCTGGCCAGCGCCTGGGCGGTGGATGCCAATGGTCACTTCCAGACCACGCCATCACCGGGCGGCGAGATCCAGCGCGAGATGGCCTTCCGCTTCGGCATCAACCTGGTGATGTATGCCCTGACCGGCAACTACAAGACCGATGTGGTGCATGCCCCCGCCTTGCTGCAACGGCTGGGGAATGAACGATGACCCGCCTGGCTTTTGCGCCCGTCATTCCGGTTTCGCTGCTGACTGCGCTGGCGGTGGTGGCGCTGCTGCTCACCGCTTACGCCTTTTACATGCGCGCACGCGGCGCCTGGGCGCGCGGGCTGGCCTTCGGCGTGTTGATCTTTGCGCTGGCCGGACCGCTGCTGGTGAAGGAAAAACGCGCGCCCTTGCCCGATGTGGCGGTGATCGTCACCGACCGTTCGCAAAGCATGTCCCTGGGCAAGCGCGCCCAGCAGGCGGAAGCCGCGCGGGCGCAAATCAAGCGCCTGCTCGCCGCGCAGCCGGGCCTGGTGGTGCGCGAAACATCCGTCACCACCACCGCCACTGGCGAGAATAACGGTACCCAGGCCTTTGCCGCCCTGAACGCGGCGCTGGCGGACGTGCCGCAGGGCCGCGTGGCCGGCGCCATCCTGATCACCGACGGCCAGGTGCATGATGCACCCGCGCCCGAAAGCGTCAGCCTGAAAGCCCCGCTGCAGGTGCTGGTGGCGGGCGGGCGCGGCGAGCGCGACCGCAAGCTGACCGTGGCCAATGCGGCGCGTTTCGCCATTGTCGGCAAGACCGCCACCGTGCGGCTGCGCGTCGACGATCTGGGCGGCAGCGGCGAGACCAGCGCGGTGCTGGACATTCACATCGACGGCAAGCCCTTCGGCTCGCGCATGGTGCCCGTGGGCAAGGACACCGACATCAAGGTGCCGGTGGCGCATGAAGGCGAAAACCTGGTTGAACTGTCGGCAGGACAGGGCCCGGCCGAACTGACGATGCAGAACAACCGCGCGGTGGTGACCGTGTCGGGCATCCGCGACCGGCTGCGGGTGCTGCTGGTGTCGGGCGAGCCCCATGCCGGTGAGCGAGTGTGGCGCAATCTTTTGAAGGCCGATCCGTCGGTGGATCTGGTGCACTTCACCATCCTGCGCCCGCCGGACAAGCAGGATTCCACGCCCATCAACGAACTCTCCCTGATCGCATTTCCCTCGCGCGAGCTGTTCCAGGAAAAACTGGGCTCGTTCGACCTTGTTGTGTTCGACCGCTACCGGGAGCGCGGGGTGCTGCCGCTGGCCTATTTCCAGAACCTGGCGTCTTACGTTCAGGACGGCGGCGCGTTGCTGATTTCCTCGGGCCCCGAATTCGCCGGTCCCGAAAGCATCTACCGCACGCCGCTGTCACAAGTCCTGCCGGTGCAGCCCACTGGCCAGATTGTCACCGGACCCTTCAAACCGATCGTCACCGCCGACGGATTGGCGCATCCGGTGACGCGCGAATTGCCGGGCCGCAACCAGGACAAGACGCCGCCCACCTGGGGCCGCTGGTTCCGCCTGATCGGCGCAAACAAGATCGCCGGACAAACCGTGATGGCGGGCGGCGCCGGCCAGCCGCTGCTGGTGCTGGACCGCGTCGGCAAGGGCCGCATCGCCGAACTGATGAGCGACCAGACCTGGCTGTGGGCGCGCGGCTTTGAAGGCGGCGGCCCGCAGGCCGAACTGCTGCGCCGCCTGGCGCACTGGCTGATGAAGGAGCCGGAACTGGAATCGGAAATGCTGTCGGCCACCATCGTGGGCGACAAGCTGCAGCTCACCCGCCGCACCATGGCGGCGCAGACGCCGGCCGTGACCCTGACCATGCCGTCGGGCAAAAGCACCAGCCTGCCCCTGACCAAGGCCGAACCCGGCATCTGGCGCGCCGAGGCCAAGGCCGGCGAGCTGGGCTTGTACCGCGCCACCGACGGCATCCTGTCCGCGGTGGCGGCGGCCGGACCGTTGAACCCCAAGGAAGTGGCCGACATGCGCGCCACCGACGAGGTGTTGAAACCGGACGCGCAGGCCAGCGGCGGCAGCGTGCATTGGCTGGAAGACGGCGTACCGGACATCCGCCGCGTCGATGCGGGCGACACAGCCAGCGGTTCAAACTGGATCGGGCTGCGCAGCAACGGCGCTTATCGCGTCACCGCCCTGGAACAGGAAAAGCTGCTGCCGCAATGGCTGGCGCTGTTG
>CANGRN010000259.1 GCA_947455695.1 Alphaproteobacteria bacterium | reverse complement strand
GCCGGTCGAATATCGCGGCGGCCGCGGTGGACGGGTCCACCAGCACGCTCTTGCCCTTCATGGCATCCAGCGCGGCGGCGAAGGCGCCCGGCTCATGCACCTGCACCGAATTGCCCAGATGGGCCAGCAGTTCGGGGGTGCGCTTGGCGGGGTCCAGGAACAGGTCGGCGCCGCCATCCTCATGCAGGATGGCGAAGGCCAGGGTGAAAGGCGTGTGCGGCACGTCGCTGCCGCGAATGTTCAGCAGCCAGCAGACGGAGTCCGCCAGGGTGATCACCGCGGCATCCGCGCCGGCTTTCTTCAACCCGTCGCCCAGGCGCAGCCGCTTGGCGTCGCTCTGCTCGCCGGCCAGATTGTGCGCATGCGGTTTGGCGGGGCTGACGGGCGGGGCAGGCTGGTCGCTCCACACCGCGTCGATCGGATTGGTGTCCACCGCCACCAACCTGCCGCCGGCCTTGTCGGCCGCGGCTTTCAGATGCATCACGCCATGCTGGGTGTGCAGCCAGGGGTCGTAACCCAGCTTGGCGCCCTTGGGCAGATGATCGGGGATCCAGCCCTGCGGGCCTTCGGCCACCAGGTCGCGCGGTTCGAACAGGCCGGTGTCGGTCTGGTTGCGGACTTGCAGCGTATAGCGGCCGTCCACGAACACCGCCGCCTTGTCCTTCAGCACCACCGCTGCGCCGGCCGATCCGGTGAAGGATGTCAGCCAGGCCAGACGCTCGGCATAGGCGGGCAGGTATTCGCCCATATGCTGGTCGCTGTGCGGCACCACAAAGCCGTCCAGCTCGCGCCTGGCCAGCTCGGCGCGCAAGGCGGCCAGCCGCGGCGCGCAGGTGGCGGGATCGGAAGTGTCGTCATAGGTCTGGAAAGGCTTGTCCATGTGCGGACTTTAGCCTCGCGGTTTCTCCAGCACCAGCGCGCTCCATGGCCCGGCGCGGCGGCGGGTGATGAAACGCAGGTCACGATAGAAGCTGGTGACCAGCGCTTCCTGGTTCCGCAGCAGGCCCGACAGGACCAGCATCGCGCCGGGGGCCAGCGCCTTGATGATGGACGGCGCCAGCTGGGTCAGAGGCCCGGCCAGGATATTGGCGATCAACAGGTCATAGGGCGCGCCATTGGCCAAGATCGGATTGGTCAGGCCATCGGCGGTGACGGCGCGGACCAGCGGACCCACGCCATTGGCGCGGGCATTGTCGCGCGTGACCTCGACGGCGACCGGATCAATGTCGGAGGCCAGCACGCCGCGCTTCCAAAGCTTGGCGGCGCCGATGGCCAGCAGGCCGGTGCCACAACCCAGGTCCAGCACATTGCGGAAGGCGCGCTTGTTGGCCAGCTCGCTCAGCACGGCCAGGCACAGCGCCGTGGTCTCGTGATGGCCGGTGCCGAAGGCCAGGCCCGCTTCGATGCGCATGGGGATCACGCCATGCGGCACGGTGCCGGCGTCATGGGCGCCATAGACGAAGAAGCGCCCGGCCCGCACGGGGGGCAGGCCTTCCTGGCTGAGCCGGATCCAGTCCTGGTCGGGCAGGGGCGCGACGGTGATGGTCATGCCGGTGATGCGCGACAGGTAGGCGGCATCGGGTTCTTCGGTGTACAGCGCCTCGACCACGGCATTGTCGGTAAAGGGTTCTTCGGCGATCAGCACGGCCTGGGCGCTGCCGTCCAGCTCCAGCGCGGCGGCGGTGTCGGAGGCCAGGCTTTTGCTGAGCGCGACCGAGGCTTTCCAGAGGGGCGGTGAGGGCATAGGCTTGTCCTAAAGGCGCGGGGCGGTATGCCGCGAGGAAGCAAGCCGGTCAACCGGCGCCCAGAAGGTCATGGAGAGGAACGTCATGAAAACGATGCTTGTTGCCGGCTTGCTGGCGTTTGCGCTTCCGGCCGTGGCCCAGGAAAAAGCCCCGCCCCCGGCCAAGCTGTTCGCGAACGCCGCCGAGGTGGATGCCGCCCTGGCCAAGGTGCGGGCCGAGAAGAAGCCCGGCAACAATGTCGTGGTGCTGGTGTCGGTGGGGCCCTATCCGGCGCAACTGGAATACCGCATCCCCGGCTCACCCCCCAGCGCCAGCATCCACAAGGCCCAGGCCGAGTTCATCTATGTCGTGGCCGGCGGCTGCACGCTCATCACGGGTGGAACGCTGACAGATCCGAAGGACAATGGCGCCAACGTTGCCGGCAGCGGCATCACCGGTGGAACCTCCCGCAAGGTCGCCAAGGGCGATTACATCATGGTGCCGCCCAACACGCCGCACCAGTATGCCGATGTGCAGGGCGAACTGGCGATGGTGACGTTGCACATGCCGATGCAGCCGTAGCGTCAGGCGCGAGACACGAACTGATCTATGACCCGCTTTTCGCCGGCCTTGTCGAACTCCACCGTCAGCTTGTTGCCTTCGACATAGCGGACCCGGCCATAGCCGAACTTCTGGTGGAACACCCGGTCGTCGCGGGCATATTGCGAGGCGCTGGGGTCGGAGGTTTGCACGCTCCAGGCCTGGGCTTCGATCAGCGGCGGGCGGGTGCGCATGGATCCTTGCGCGGCGCGGTTGGCCTGGGCGCGCTTCCAGCCCGGTGAATCATAGGTGCTGCCGAAATCGGCGGCATTCTGGTTGTCGCGGAAACCCGTATAGCCGCCGTAAAAACCTTCATCGACCGTGGCGTCGACGTGATCCTCCGGGATTTCCTTGATGAAGCGCGACGGCAGGGCGCTTTGCCAGGAACCATGCACCCGGCGGTTGGCGGCGAAGGAAATGCGGATGCGGCGGCGCGCCCGCGTCAGTCCGACATAGGCGAGCCGGCGTTCTTCTTCCAATCCGGCCAGGCCATTTTCATCCATGGTGCGCTGGGACGGGAATAGGCCTTCTTCCCAGCCGGGCAGGAAGACGGTGTCGAACTCCAGCCCCTTGGCGGCGTGCAACGTCATCAGGTTGATGCGGTCGCCCGATTCATCCTGGGCGATTTCCATCACCAGCGAGACATGTTCCAGGAAGGCGGCGAGGGATTCAAAACCCTCCATCGAGCGGACGAATTCCTTCAAGTTATCGAGCCGGCCCGGCGCTTCCGCCGACTTGTCGGCCTTCAGCATGTCGGTATAGCCGCATTCGTCCAGCACCATCTCGGCCAGTTCGGTATGGGGCAGTACCTTGGCGGTGTCGCTCCAGCGCGCGAAATTGGCGGCCAGTTCCCCCAGCGCCTTGCGCGCCTTGGGCGGCAGTTCGTCGGTATCGGCGATCTCGCGCGCCGCGGCCAGCAGCGGCAATTGCCGGGCGCGGGCGTAAGCATGCAGGCTGGCGACACTGGCGTCACCGATGCCGCGCTTGGGCTTGTTGACGATGCGCTCGAACGCCAGGTCGTCGTCGCCCTGGGCGATCAGGCGCAAGTACGCCATGGCATCGCGGATTTCCTGGCGCTCATAGAAGCGCGGGCCGCCGATCACGCGATAGGGCAGGCCCAGGGAGATAAAGCGATCTTCAAACTCGCGCATCTGGAAGGAAGCGCGCACCAGCACCGCCATCTGGGCAAAGGCATTGCCCTGGCGATGCAGGTCCTCGGCATCGGAGGCGACGTT
>CANGRN010000258.1 GCA_947455695.1 Alphaproteobacteria bacterium | reverse complement strand
GCTGGGCGAGGTTTCCAGCCTGCCCCAGGGCGGTCCGGGAAGTTCCCTGCAGCTCCGCGCGACGCATCTGCCGCGGCCGTGACCCCAACCCCACAATGGCGGCAAGGAAACTGCTTGCTGGCGGGGGCTGTTGAACTATAATTGATGGGTGCGGGGGCACGAAGCTGGCTTGGCGGGACCATAATTGCGATTATGGTGCGCTGCAGTTTCGGGTGTTTCCGAAATTGACTGCATAGCTGGAGCCTTCGCCATTCCCCCCGCCAAATCCGACAAAGCCATCGAGGAGCTGAGCTTCGAAGGCGCGCTCAAGGAGCTGGAAGCGATCGTCTCGCGCCTGGAGCAGGGCGAGGTCGATCTCGAAGACTCTATCGCGCTGTACGAACGCGGGCAGGCGCTGAAGGCGCATTGCGAGAAGAAGCTGAAATCCGCCGAGGGGCGGTTGGAAAAAATCGTGCTGGGTGCGGGCGGACCGCAAATCGGCGAAAGCATGGAAACGGCGTGACCCGCCGCTGCAAACAAGAGAATTTTCGCGCATGAACATCCCCAATACCAAGACCCCGCTGCTGGACCAGGTCGACCTGCCCGAAGACCTGCGCAAGCTGGACAAGTCCCAGTTGCGCCAGTTCGCCGATGAGCTGCGTACCGACCTGATCGACATTGTCTCGGTCACCGGCGGCCATTTCGGTGCGGGACTGGGCGTGGTCGAACTGACCACCGCCTTGCATTACGTGTTCAAGACGCCCGACGACCGCATCATCTGGGACGTCGGCCACCAGGCCTATCCGCACAAGATCCTTACCGGCCGGCGCGCGCGCATGCGCACCCTGCGCCAGGGCGGCGGCCTGTCCGGTTTCACCAAGCGCAGCGAGAGCGAATATGATCCGTTCGGCGCGGCGCATTCCTCGACCTCCATCTCCGCCGGCGTCGGCATGGCGGTGGCGCGCGACCTCAAGGGCGGCAACAACAATGTGATCGCGGTGATCGGCGACGGTTCGATGAGCGCGGGCATGGCCTATGAAGCCATGAACAATGCCGGCGCCAACAAGAACCGGCTGATCGTCATCCTGAACGACAACGACATGTCCATCGCCCCGCCGGTCGGCGCGATGAGCGCCTATCTGGCGCGTCTGGTGTCGTCGCGCTCCTATACCGGCATCCGCAACATGGCCAAGCGGCTGGCGCGCAAGCTATTGCCGCGCGGCCTGTTCAAGGTCGCCCAGCGCACGGAAGAATATGCCCGCGGCATGGCGATGGGCGGCACGCTGTTCGAGGAAATGGGTTTCTACTATGTCGGCCCGATCGACGGCCACAACCTGGATCACCTGGTGCCCGTGCTGGAAAATGTGCGCGACACCATGACCGGCCCGGTGCTGGTGCATGTGGTGACCAAGAAGGGTCACGGCTATGCGCCCGCCGAAGCCGCCGCCGACAAGTATCACGCGGTCGCCAAGTTCACCGTGCTGACGGGCGAACAGGCCAAGTCCACGCCCAAGGCGCCGGCCTACCAGAAAGTGTTCGGCGAAGCCCTGATCGCGGAAGCCAAAAAGGACAGCCGCATCGTCGCCATCACCGCCGCCATGCCGTCGGGCACCGGCGTCGACCTGTTCGAGAAGGCATTTCCGGAACGCACCTTTGACGTCGGCATCGCCGAACAGCATGGCGTGACCTTCGCCGCCGGCATGGCGACCGAAGGCATGAAGCCCTTCTGCGCCATCTATTCGACCTTCCTGCAGCGCGCTTACGACCAGGTGGTGCATGACGTGGCGATCCAGTCCCTGCCGGTGCGCTTCGCCATGGACCGCGCCGGCCTGGTGGGCGCCGACGGCGCCACCCATGCCGGCTCGTTCGACATCGCCTATCTGGCGGCGCTGCCCAACTTCGTGATCATGGCCCCGTCGGACGAGGCTGAGCTGACCCACATGGTGGCCACCGCCGCCGCCATCGACGACCGGCCCAGCGCGCTGCGCTATCCGCGCGGCGAGGGCACGGGCGTCGCCCGTCCCGCCGAAGGCATTCCGCTGGAGATCGGCAAGGGCCGCATCATCAAGCAGGGCAGCAACATCGCCATCCTGAACTTCGGCACCCGCATGAAGGAGGTCCTGCTCGCCTCCGAGCGCATGGGCGGCTACGGCCTGTCGGCGACCATCGCCGATGCGCGGTTTGCCAAGCCCCTGGACACCGACCTGATCCGCCGCCTGGCCAAGGAACATGAAGTCCTGATTACCATTGAAGAAGGCTCGGCTGGCGGCTTCGGCGCCCATGTCATGCACTTCCTGGCGCATGACGGATTGCTGGACCGCGGCCTCAAGGTGCGTCCCATGACCCTGCCGGACGTGTTCCAGGATCACGACACGCCCGAGAAGATGTATGCCCAGGCGGGCCTGGATGCCGATGGCATCCTGCGCACGGCGCTGCAGGCCCTGGGGCGTGGCAGCGAAGTCTCCCATCTGAGCACGGGCCTGATCGCCTGAACCAAGTCTGCCGGCATTTCGGTTCCTGCGGCGGCTGCCTGCTGCAGGACTTGGGCGCAGCCGATTATGCGGCGGCCAAGCGCGCCGCTGTCCAGAACGCCCTGATGCAGGCCGGCGTGAGCGCCGAGGTTCTGGCGCCCATCATCGTGCCGCCGCACTCGCGCCGCCGCGCCGTGTTCAAGATCAAGAGCCTGCCCGAAGGCCTGCATATCGGCTTTCACGCCGCCCGGTCCCACACCGTCATCGACATGCACCAGTGCGAGGTGCTGACCCCGGCGCTGTTCGCGCTGGTGGGCGCCCTTCGCACAAAGCTGGAGCCGCTGTTCGGGGTCGGGGAAATCGCCGAACTGCACGTCACCCAATCCGATACCGGCTTTGACTGCGCCTTCCGCTGGCGCAGCCTGACCCCGGCGCTTACGGCCACGCTGTCCAAGGCGTTGTCGGGCCTGGGCATCGCGCGCCTCACCATGGGCGGTGAGACGGTGTTCGAGACGGCGGTGCCGCAGATCACCCTGGGCGGGGTGACGGTGGCGCTGCCTTCCAATCCTTTCCTGCAATCCACCGCCGAAGGCGAAGCGGCCTTGCAGGAGCGGGTGCTGAAGATCGTGGGAAAGGCCAAGATGGTCGCCGACCTGTTCAGCGGTGTGGGCACCTTTGCCTTGCCGCTGGCCAGGATCGCCAAGGTTCATGCGGTGGAGCAGGACGAGGCCGCGCTGGCGGCCCTGAACGCCGCGACGCGTGGCGCCAGGGGCATCAAGCCCGTCACCACCGAGAAGCGTGACCTGTTCAAGGTGCCCCTGACGCCGCTGGAACTGAAGCCCTATGACGCGGTGGTGCTGGACCCGCCCCGGGCCGGGGCCGAAGCGCAGGCCCGCGCCCTGGCCAAGTCCAGGGTTCCCGTCATTGCCTATGTCTCCTGCGATGCCGCGACCTTTGCCCGGGATGCCGCCATCCTGGCCGCCGGGGGCTACCGGCCCGGTCCCGTCACGCCGATAGACCAATTCCTCTGGTCGTCGCATATTGAGCTGGTTGGAAGCTTTAAGCGGGCCGGGGCTTGAGGAAGACTTTAATCGTGCTGGGGGCGGTGC
>CANGRN010000257.1 GCA_947455695.1 Alphaproteobacteria bacterium | reverse complement strand
TGCTGGAGCCGGAAACGACATAAATCCGCGGTCCCGGCACGGCGCGCAGGGCCGCGATCTTCTGCTTGTAGAGCCCGTCCACCCATGGGCCGGAAGGATCTGTTTTCATCCCCGGCGCCAGCGGCGCCAGTGCGATCAGCGCCAGGGTGGCCAGCGCCGAGACGAACAGGACAAGGAGGAAGCGCAGGTTCTGCATGTCAGAACTGGAAGTAGAGGAATTCGGACGGCGGCCCGGTAAAGATCGCCGTGAAGGCCACCGCGCCCAGGGCGCCCAGGCCGACGGCCCAGCCCAGCGACGGACGCCATGTCCAGCGCGCGCGCCCTTCGACTTGAGTGAGCGCGGGATTCTTGGCGCCCATGACCTGATAGGCGTTGGGCGCCAGCCAGCAGATCGCCAGCAGCAGCAGCAGTCCCAGGATCGCGGTGTTGGAGATGTAAGGCGACTGCGAAACCGGCGACAGGCCGAGCTTGGCCGCCATAGCCTTCAGCGGCCCCGCCTTGGCGGGCAGGTCGATGCCGTTGAGCCCCGCCATGCCGCTCAGGATGCGCAGGGCGGATGCGAAACTGGTCGCGCGGAAAAGCACCCAGGCCGCTACCACCGCCGCGAAGGTGATCGCCACCGACAGGCCGCGCAAGATGGGTCCGGCGGGACGGGCATTGGGTAGGATGCGTTTGCGCAAATAGTCCCACGCATGGTTCACGACAAGATAGAAACCGTGCAGCCCGCCCCAGGCGACATAGGTCCAGGCCGCGCCGTGCCACAGTCCGCCCAGCAGCATGGTAAGGATCAGGTTGAAATAGCGGCGCGGACGCGAATGCCGGCTGCCGCCCAGCGGGATGTAGAGATAGTCGCGCAGGAAGCGCGACAGGGTCATGTGCCAGCGCCGCCAGAAGTCGATGATGCTGCGCGCCTTGTAGGGCGAGTTGAAGTTCAGCGGCAGGCGTACGCCGAACATGATCGATATGCCGATCGCCATGTCGCAATAGCCCGAAAAATCGAAATAGATCTGCATGGCATAGGCCAGCGCGCCGCCCCAGGCGCGGAAGAATTCGATCTGCGTGCCGTAATCGGCGGCGGCGAACACCGCCCGCGCCACCGGCGCTATCTCGTCGGCGATCAAGGTTTTCTTGGCCAGGCCCATGATGAAGACGCTGGCGCCGATGGCGATATTTTCCCAGTTGGGCGTGTAGATCGCTTTCTTGCGGAACTGGGGCATCATCTCGGCGTGATGCAGGATGGGTCCGGCGATCAGGTGTGGAAAATACGTCACGAACAGCAGGTAATGGGCGAAGTTCTTTTCCTGCGCCTGCTTCTTGTAGGTGTCGGCCAGGAAGGCGATCTGGGTGAAGGTGTAGAAGGAGATGCCCAGCGGCAGAACGATGGCGCCCAACGCATTGGGCAGGCCCGCGCTGTCGAGGAAGAAGTTGGCATATTTAAAATAGCCCAAAAGGGCGAGGTTGGCGGCGATGGCCGCTGCGAACACCGCCCGGCGCGTGGCGGGCCGGCGGGCCGTGTCGCCCAGGACCTGTGACAAGGCGAAGTTGACGCCGATGGAGGCCAGCAGTAGCGGCACATAGTGGAGGTTCCAGGCCCCGTAAAAGACCAGCGAGGCCAGCCCCAGCAGGGTGGCGGCGGCATTGGGGCTGACCCTGCCTACCGCGAAAAACAGCGCCAGCGTGACCGGCAGGAACGCCAGGATGAAAATGCTGGAATTAAAGAGCATTACGCGGCGTCCCCGGCCCTTGCTGGCCCTCTTTAACACCAGTTCGGCCTTGCAATGGTAGGGCATTGCGCTTATTTCACAGCCCAGTTTTGGGATACCGAAAATTGTCCACCGATAAACATGTAATATCGCATCTGCGCCGGCTGGAAGCCGAGAGCATCCACATCATGCGGGAGGTGGCGTCCGAATTCGCCAACCCGGTGATGCTCTATTCGGTGGGCAAGGATTCCGCCGTGATGCTGCATCTTGCGATGAAGGCCTTTTATCCTTCCAAGCCGCCATTCCCCCTGATGCACGTCAACACGACCTGGAAATTCCAGGAGATGATCCGGTTCCGCGACGAGACTGTGAAAAGGCTGGGGCTGGATTTCATCGAATACATCAACCAGGACGGCGTGAAGCGCGGCGTCAACCCGTTCGATTCCGGTTCGTCCCTGCACACCCAGGTGATGAAGACCGAAGCCTTGAAGCAGGCGCTGGACAAATACCAGTTCGACGCCGCCTTTGGCGGCGCCCGCCGCGACGAAGAGAAGAGCCGCGCCAAGGAGCGCATCTTCTCCTTCCGCGATCGCCATCATGGCTGGGATCCCAAGAACCAGCGGCCCGAACTTTGGCGCGTCTACAACACCCGCATCAACAAGGGCGAAAGCATCCGCGTCTTCCCGCTGTCCAACTGGACCGAGCTGGACATCTGGCAATACATCATGGCCGAGAATATCCCGATCGTGCCGCTGTACTTCGCCAAGAAGCGCCCCGTCGTGGAACGCGCCGGTACCCTGATCATGAAGGATGACGAGCGCATGAAACTGCTGCCCGGCGAAAAGGTGGAAGAGAAGCTGGTGCGCTTCCGCACCCTGGGTTGCTATCCGCTCACCGGCGCCATCGAAAGCGATGCCGACACGCTGGAAGGCATCGTCACCGAGATGTTCACCGCCCGCACTTCGGAGCGCCAGGGCCGGCTGATCGACACCGACGAGAAGGCCTCGATGGAGAAGAAGAAGAAGGAAGGGTACTTCTAAATGAACGCCCCCACCGACCTTCAGAAATTTCTCGCCGCCCAGGAAAGGAAAAGCCTGCTGCGGTTTCTCACCTGCGGCAGTGTCGATGACGGCAAGTCCACGCTCATTGGGCGCCTGCTGTACGACACCAAGCTGCTGTTCGAGGACACGCTCGCTTCGCTGGAAAAGGATTCCAAGAAGTTCGGCACCACCGGCGAAGACATTGACTTCGCGCTGCTGGTGGACGGGCTGGAAGCCGAGCGGGAGCAGGGCATCACCATCGACGTCGCCTATCGCTTCTTCGCCACCGACAAGCGCAAGTTCATCGTCGCCGACACGCCGGGCCATGAACAATATACCCGCAACATGGCGACCGGCGCCTCCAACAGCGAGCTGGCCGTCATCCTGATCGATGCGCGCAAGGGCGTGCTGACCCAGACCCGCCGCCACGCTTACATCGCGTCTCTGTTGGGCATCCGCCACATCGTATTGGCGGTGAACAAGATCGATCTGGTCGATTACAGCCAGGACGTGTTCGACCAGATCGTGTCGGACTTTCACCAGTTCTCGGCGCGGCTGAATTTTGTCAGCCAGGTGGCGATCCCGCTGTCGGCGCGCTTTGGCGTCAATGTCATCGAGAAGAGCAAGGAAACCCCCTGGTACACGGGCCCCTCGCTGCTGTCGCATCTGGAAGTGGTGGATGTGGACACCGCGCTGGCCGACAAGCCGTTCCGCCTGCCGGTGCAATGGGTCAACCGTCCCGACCTCAATTTCCGGGGCTTTGCCGGCACCGTTGCCGGCGGGCGCATCAAGCCGGGCGACGCGATCGCCGTCGCCAAGTCGGGCCGCACTTCCACCGTC
>CANGRN010000256.1 GCA_947455695.1 Alphaproteobacteria bacterium | reverse complement strand
TTCCAGGTCAAAACCTTCACGCCCTATTCCTCATCGGATTACAACGGGTTTGGGCCCAATCCCGTGTCTGGAAACTTCGCCTGGGATGGCCCGCCCTTCGATGGCGCCAATGGCGGCAGGGTGCACAAGGCCTATGACACGTTGGCGGACTACCAGAAGGCCAGCGGTCAGGATGCTCACAGCATCACGGTGGGGCTGGATGCCTTCATCAATGTCAAACCGACCGATACCACCGATCCGCGCAAACTCTATCCGCCCGAAAATCTGGATTTCCGTCTCAGGCCGCGTTCCGCCGCCATCGATAAGGGTTTGGCGCTGCCCAACATTACCGATGGCTTCAAGGGCAGGGCGCCCGATCTGGGCGCCTATGAGCTTGGCAGCACGCCGCCGCATTATGGGCCTGAGGTCTGGCCGGTCGGGGATGCGCCCTCGCAGCTCCGGTCAGAGACCGGCCCGCCGCATTAAGGCGTGGCCGGCGGTGGCCCAGGCCTGTCGCGTCCGGGCTGGTAAGCAGGAATGGGCGGATCATCGGCCGGCGGCGCCGGTGCATTGACCCCTTCCGCCGGCACATCGAGCCCGGCAATCCAGGCGATGCCGTTCAGCAGGTATTTCCGGTACGCCGCAACACCGTGCATGTTGTCGTGAAAGTCCGAGCCACCCCATACGAAAGAGCGCCCACCATCCGGACGGTTGAAAATCCAGGACACCGGATCGGGTCCGCCATTGCTCGCCGTGGCCGGCATGGCCTGCAGCAATTCGGTGCGCCGCGGGTCGCGGTAGAGGAAATAGCGCGAGAACATTTCGTCACGATAGGTCCAGGGCTGCACGCCATTGAGGATGGGGTGACGCACGGGCAGCGGCGACACGGTCCAGGTATCGACCGGATTGTGCGAGGAATAGGGCAGCCAGTTGCCGCCGAACCAGTCCATCAGGAAGCGCTTGCCGACCCAGTTGTCCACCCACATGGTGTAGTGGAAAATCGCCAGTCCCATCTTCCGCCGCTTGATCACCGCATCCAGCTTGTTCAGCCAGTCGGTGTGCTCCGCGTCATAGATGCGCCCATCGGTATCCTGGTCCTGCGGGAAAAGGATGCCGGTCTCCCGTTTGAGCCAGGCGCCATTGCCAAAGATCACCAGGGCATCGGCATCGTCCAGCTCGCTGATGTCCCGGGGCGGTTTGGTGACGACCTTCACCACAGCCTGGACGCCGCGCAGGTTGGTGGCGTGTTACAGTTGCCAGGCCAGTTCGGTCAGGTCGCGCTCATATTCATGCCGGCCCGGCACACCATGCTCCTTCGGTCCGGCCCAGAACACGATCTTCCGGACCGCCGCCGGGCCTTGCGCCCTGGCGTTATCAAGGCCGGCGATGGAACCGGTGCCCAGCAGGATCGCCAGCATCAGTGCGGCGCGCGCCGCCTTTTTCCAGAAGCTTTGCATTGTCTCTCCCGCCTTGGTTCAGAAGCGGTGGCGAAGGCTCGCCGCCTTTATTTCTTTGATGCCCGCGCGGCGCGCGCATCCAGGAATTCCTGGATCGCGGCGTGGTTCACCGGCAGCTTGTCGATATTGTCCTTCATCCATTGGGTGAAGTCGGCTTCGATTTCCGGCGTCCATTCGCGGTCGATCTGGCCGGCGGTATACTTCTGCTCCTTCAGCCGCAGATGCCCGAAAATGTCGTGCAGCCTTGTGCGCTCGGATTCCTGCACCACCCGCATGGCCAGTTGCGGCGGAATGAAGATCACCCCGCCGTCGCGGCCCAGCACCACATCGCCCGGCATGGCCGCGGCATGGCCGATGCGGGTGGGACTGTTGATGGCGGTCATGGTGGAGTTGAGCGGCCGGCCCTCATCGCCGATGCGGCCGAAATGATGCGAGGGATCATAGGCGCGATAGAAGGCGGTGAAGTTGGGCAGTTCGCGCAAGCCATTGATATCCCGCACCGCACCATCATAAACGATGCCGTTGCCGGAGCGGGCATAGATGGCATTGCCCACATTGTCGCCGATCGAAGGCCCATCCACCTTCAGCCCGAAATGATCACTGACATAGACGTCGCGCGGCTGCAGCATGTCCACCGGCCAGGCATTGGGCCCGCCTTTGCGTCCCTCCACCTTGCCGTCGGCCTCGATCACTTTCTGCAAGTCCAGGCGCCCGGGAATCCAGCTCGAGGTGAGGGCGCGGCCGATCAAGATCTTGTCGGGATAAAGGGTGGCCCAGCCGTCTTCATACTGATGCTCGAAGCCCGCATTGCGCAGGGTGGCCCAGGCCTCTTCCAGGGTGACGCTTTTCATGCGGTCCAGGATGGCGTCCGGCACTTTCGGACGGCCATCGGCAAAACGCTCACCCTTCCATTCCGGTGTGTCATGGATGACTTCTGCGGGGCTGAGAAAGCCCTCATGCGCCATGGCCGGTGTTGCAAGTGCGAAGACCATGGCGGTCGCGCGGGCCAGATTTTTCATTGCTATTCCCCAATCATCCCAATGAGGAATAATCTCACCAGAGCGTGCCACGGCAAGCAAAATCGTTAGCGCTAACAGGCTTGTCATGCTTTAGTTTGCGCAGGGGAGGGACTGATGGATCGCCGCTCTTTTCTGGGCGCGGGTTTTTATGCCGCGCTGATGGCTGACGCCAAGGCGGCCGGCACCAGCCGCGTGCCCCGGCTCCGGATTCGCGAAGTGCGCGCCATTCGCCTGCGGAACGGCTTCAACAGCCGCTTTGTGCGTGTCTATACCGAGGAGGGGCTGACCGGCACCGGCGAGTGCGTGGACTCCGTCGGCACCGAATACATCATCAACAACAATTTCAACGTGATGCTGAAGGGGCGCGATCCCCTCGACATCCAGGGAATCCTGGCGGACTTCTGGGGCTATCACAAAGTCAATCTGGGCGGCGCGCCGTCGGTGATGTTCGTGCATGGCCAGGGCGGGCCCTACCTCACCGCCGTCAGCGGCGTGGAGATGGCGTTGTGGGACCTGGCGGGCAAGGCGTTCGGCCTTCCCATCCATCACCTGATGGGCGGCAAGATGCGGGATCGTGTGCCGGTCTATCTGCACGCCGCCAATCCCGCCATCGCGCGCAAGGTATTGGCCGACACGAAAACCAAGGTGGTAAAGGTCGGGCTGGATTATTCCGACGACAGCTGGTCGATCAAGAAGGGCTATGAGCCGACGCGGCCCTATCATCTGCACATGACCAACAACCAGGTGGATGACGTGGTCAATTTCTTCGCCGGCTTCCGCAAGGAACTGGGCAAGGATGTCGAGATCGGGCTGGAATGCCACGCCCATTACGATACCGAGACCGGCATCCAGATCTGCAACCAGATCGAGCCCTATCGTCCGTTATGGGTCGAGGAGCCGGTGCCCAGCGACAATGTCGAATCCATGCTGCGCATCCGGAACAATACGCGGGTGCCGATCGCGGCGGGCGAGAATATCTATACCCGTTACGGCTTCCGCCCCTATCTGGAAAAACAGGCGCTTTCCATCCTGCAGCCTGACTTCACCAAGACCGGCGGGTTGATGGAAGGTCTCAAGATCGCCGCCATGGCCGAGACCTATAACGTCCCGCTGGCGCCGCACGGGGTTTGC
>CANGRN010000255.1 GCA_947455695.1 Alphaproteobacteria bacterium | reverse complement strand
GTCCAGCATGCTGGACTTGACGGGGCGGGCGGTGCGCGGCTGCGGCGCGGCCGGGCCGGGCATCACCACCAGCTGGGAGGAGCCCGCATCATCGGCATTGATGTCGGCAGGCGCTTCCACGTCGGGGGCGCCATTATGGGCAACCTCGCCCCGCGCGGCCAACGTCGCCAGAGAGGGCATGGACGGGGAAGGCGCGGGCATGCCGGCGCGCACGCCGACCGCGGCCTGCACCTGGTTGGCGCGGTTGAGGAATCCGGCAATGGCATTCTGCTTGGCCTGCAGTGAATCTGCGGTGGCCTTGAAGCGGTCTTCGGCGGAAACCAGTGCGCCGTTCAGTTCATCATAGGAGATCTGCAGATCGGCGACGCGGTTCTCATACGCCGCCTGCATCTGCTGGTAGCGGTGATCCTTGGCGGCGATGATGCGGTCCTTGAAGATCACATTGACGGTGGCGAACGCCACCCAGCCCAGGAAGATCAGGGTCAGTCCGGCCAGGGTCGCCTGCAGCGAAGGACCGAAGGTGAAGAACTGCACCCGGCCGTCGCTGCGGATATAGATCTGGCGTTCGGGGAAGGTGGTGTGAATCCACTGCCAGGCGCGTTCCAAGAACGTCGCCTTCTTCTGCGCAGAATGGGGATCGCCGGCGTCCATGGGGGTACCGCCGGGCATTTCACCCGCGCCCCGCTTGTCGATCAAGCTGCGGTGCCAGAAAAACGAGCGTGAGGTTAACCGGGGGGGTAACGCACGGCGCCAAAGGCCTTTGAAGTGGCTTTTCATAGCGCCTTCGCAGCCTCCAGCACCGCCTCGACATGGCCGGGCACCTTAACCTTGCGCCATGCCTGTTCGATGACGCCCCTGGCATTCACCAGGAAGGTGGCGCGCTCCATGCCCATATACTTGCGGCCATACAGGGTCTTTTCGCCCCACACGCCCCAATCCTTGGCCATCTTGGTCTCCGGGTCCGAGCCCAGGGTGACCTTCAATTTGTATTTGGTACGAAATTTCTTGTGCGATTCGATGCTGTCCTTCGACACGCCGATCACGCGGACGCCGGCCTTCTCGAACTTCTTGAGGCTTTCGGAAAAGCCGATGGCCTCCTTGGTGCAGCCGGAGGTGTCATCCTTGGGATAGAAATAGACGACATAGGGCGCACCCTTGAGGCCGGTCGGGGTCAAAACCTCGCCGTCATCCGTTGTGATCTTGAAAGAGGGGGCCTTGTCGCCCGCTTCCAACGCCATCAAAGTTCCCAACCCCTTCTAACAGATCGGATTTAACCCCAACTGGCCGGTCCGGTGCAATCGCAGCATCGTAGCAAGAGGCTGGAACATTTGCCCTTTTTAGGCCTAACAGTCGTAATAGAGCTCCCGATCCCCTGAGAAACCCTGCGTGAAGCTGCCTTTTGCCCATTACATAAAGGCCCACCACATCAGCCGCGCGGCGCTGACGGCGGGGGTTTTGGTCGCCGCCATCGTGTTTTTCGTGGTGGGCGCGGGCCTGCGCCTGCTGTGGGGGCCGGTGTCTCTGGGCCCGCTCAGGGGCACCCTGGCGGGCGCCATCCAGACGGCGCTTCCGGGGATCAACCTGGACTATGACCAGGCCGCCATCGAATGGAGCCGCGACCAGGGCCGGGTGAACCTGGTGGTTCTGGGGGCGCGCATCGCCGATTCCCACGGCAAGGTGGTGCTCACCGCGCCCAAGGCGGCGATCGGGCTGAAGGCCGCGCCCTTCCTGCAGGGCAAGTTCGTCGTGCAGCGTATCACCCTGGTGGGGGTGCAGTTCACCCTGGTGCACATGAAGAACGGGCGCATCCGCCTGGGCAGCCAGAAGGATGCCGGCGATGACGACATCATCGGGCGCATCAGCGACGTCATCAATTCGCGGGGCTCGGAGTCCTCGTCGCTGCAAAGCTTCGCGGTGCGCGATGCCAGGCTGGGCCTGTATGACGAGATCACCGGTTTCAACCTGACCGCGCCGCGCGCCAATCTGGTGATGCGTTCCAAGGGCAATACCATTGTCACAAGCTTCGACGCCAACGCGCTGATCTCCGGCAGCGCCAGCCACATCATCGCCGAGTTCACCATACCGCCCGGCGCGGGGCCTATCGCGGGCAGCGTCGCGGTGACGGGGCTGGATCTGCGCGCGCTGGGGCGGAACGCAAAATTCTTCGAGGGCGTGAAGAACCTGCCGATGGTGGTCAGCGTCTCCAGCGAGTTCCGCATCGATGCGGGAAGCAAGCTGGGCATGGCCGCCTTCGATCTGGCGGCCACGGGCGAAGTGCCGGTCGCCGCCATGAAAGGCAAGGCGCTGCACGTCAACAGTCTGCGCCTGGTGGGACGCTATGACGGCGTGACGCGGCGCCTGGCGCTGACCACGGCGGATCTGAATGCGAAGGAAGCGCGGGCCCTGTTCAAGGGCGCGGGCGATTTCTTCTATGACGGGGCCGGCAAGCTGGAGCGGGTGCATGCCGAACTTGCCGCCCGTGACGTGGCGCTGGACATGCCGGGCGTGTTCCCAGGCGCCGTCGGCTACCAGTCGGTGACGGTGGCGGCCGATTACCTGACCGGGCCGCGCCAATTCAATTTCACCAGGCTCGCGATTGCTGCCCCGGGCTTTGCGCTGGACGCCTCGGGAACCCTGACCCTTAACGAGAATGGCGCGCCGGGGATCGTGGCCAGGGCGCGCATTCCCGCCATCCCGGTGCGGACCTTGTTGAAGTACTGGCCCATGCCCGTGGCGCCCGGCGCCCGCAGCTGGATCGACGAAAACATCTTTGCCGGCACGATGGGCCCGCTGGAGGCCCAGACCAATTTCCCGCCCGGCATGCTGGACCAGAACATCCTGCCGGAGGATTCGCTGAAGCTGACCTTCGCCATGAAGGACATGGAAGGCAATTACATCAAGGGGCTCACGCGCGCCACCAATGTGATGGGCAATGCCGTCATGACCGGCGATACCTTCAAGGCCAATTTCACGTCGGGGCGCATCGGGCCGCTGGCGGCGAAGAACGGCACCGCGCTGATCCCCAACCTGCACCAGGTCGGCACCGTGGGCCAGTTCGGCGTGCGTGTCGAAGGCGCCATGACCGACGTGATGACGCTGATCGACATGAAGCCGCTGAGCTATCCCACCAAGTTCGGCATCGATCCCAAGACGACCGGCGGTCAGGTCGGCGCCGACCTGATGTTCAAGGTGCCGATGCTGGCGGACCTGCCGGTGGATGATGTCGGCATTGCGGTGAAGGCGGTGGTGAGTGATTTTGCCGTGACGCTGGGCGGCAAGACGCGCCTGACCGACGGCGCGGTCACCTTCGAAGTCGACAACACCCACCTGCATCAGTATGGCGTGATCAACCTGGCGGACGCCCGGATGAACGTGGACTGGACCGAGGACTTCCGCACCAAGGATCCGGTCACCACAAAGCTGGCGGTGAAAGGTCCGATGACCGAGGCCGCGCGCGCGGCGCTGAACATCAACCTGCTGCGCTTCTTTCGCGGCACGGTGCCCATCACCGCCGATATCACCGGCCATCGCGGCAGCCTGATGCACGCCGATGTGGCGGTGGATTTCACCCCCGCGCTGCTGACGGTGCC
>CANGRN010000254.1 GCA_947455695.1 Alphaproteobacteria bacterium | reverse complement strand
GGTATGAGCGTCAAACAGTTCAGCGCCGCAGCCGGCGCATTCGAACTCGCCGGGGCGCTTTTCATGGTTGAGCGGGCTGGAACCGGGGCGTTCGGTGCCGCGCTCGCGCAGGACGCGGTGCTGTTCGGGGGTCAGTTCACGCAGTTTGGTGTCGGTCATGACGTTTCCTTTCTCTCCCCAATTCGCTGTTACAGGCAAATGGTTACGACGTCCGCAGGCTTCAAGGATTGGATGCGACCACCATGTCCAGCATCGAACTGAGCCGGCCGGTATTTCCGAAGGCGAAACCGGCGTCATAGATCACATCGTCCACTTTCCAACCCTGGGGCGTGGAGACCAAAAGCACCGTGTCGTTCCAGTTGGCGGGCTTTTCGGCCTTGCGGCCGGGGACCGGAGGCGGCGCATAGCCCAGCGCCACCGGACAACGGGCGGTATTGGCCGTCACCTGGCAGGTACCGACTTTCCAGGTGCTGGCCCCTTCGAACAGCGACGAAAAGATATCGCCTTCCAGCATGGGCGGCACGGCGTTCTTCACCTTGGCGGTCAGCCGCGCCTGGGCGGCAGCGGCGCTCACCAGTTGCTTGTTGAGGCGCGGCGACAGCACGGGGGCATAGCGCACCCTGGTGGTGGCATCGGGAATGCCGCCGCCCTTGACGTGCAGCGGCCCATAGACGGCATAGAAGGCCTCCACCGCCGCCGCGGGTTCATCCGCGAATGCCGGCGTTGTCGCCAGCAGCAGCGCAGCAAGCAGAAGCTTTTTCATCAACGCGATTTCAGGCTGTCGCGGATTTCGCGCAGCAGCAGGACTTCCTCGGTCGGCGCGGGCGCGGCGTCGGTGGCGGGCGTGGGCGCCACCAGCTTGTTCAGCTGGCGCAGCAGCATGAACAGGGCGAAAGCGACGATCAGGAAATTGATGATGGCGTTGATGAACAGGCCATAGTTCAGGGTCACCGCCTTTGCGGCCTTGGCGGCGGCCAATGTGTCCAGCGCGTGGTCGCCCTTGAGCACGATGAAGAAGTTGGCAAAGTCCACGCCGCCCAGCGCCAGGCCGATCGGCGGCATGATGACGTCATTGACCAGCGAATTGACGATGCCGGTGAAGGACGCGCCGATGATCACACCGACCGCCAGGTCCACGACATTGCCGCGCATGGCAAATTTCTTGAATTCACCGATCAGGGACATGAGCACCATCCTTTCAAAGCAGGACGGGGAGGCTAATGGCGCGGCGGGGCTTCAACAAGCCTGCCCCAACGCGCGGTCAGGTGAACTTGGTGCCGGCCATGGTGCCGGCCGGCAGCGACAGGCGGAAGGTCAGGCCCAGCGGGGTGGGAACGACCTGCAGATCGGCGCCGATTTCCGCCGCCAGGCTGCGCATGACCTTGAAGCCCAGGCCGCCGCTGGCGCTTGTGTCAAACCCGTCCGGCAGTCCGACGCCGTCATCGCTGATGGACAGTACCAGGCGGCCATCCTGTGATGGCGAGCAGTCCACCGTCATGACCAGCGGCACGCCCGCGGGATGGGCGTGCTTCATCGCATTGATGAAGGCTTCGCAGAGAATGAGGACAATGGGCTGGACCTGACGCATCAGCACCAGACAGTCGCCGCCGGTGTGCACCACCCGCACCAGCTGTTCCGGCGAAGACAGGGCCGCCACCAGGGCATCGGTGACTTCGGACAGATGGGGCCTGAGGCTGACGGCGCCTTCGGAGCCGGTCCGCGACAGGATGCGGTGCAGCTGGCTGATGGTGTTGATGCGCGCCGCCACCCCGTCCAGGAGTTGGCGGACTTCGGCGTTGCTGAGCGTCTCGGCCCCCTTTTTCACGGAGACCGCCTGCATCCGGACCATGCTGACCAGGAGGGTCAGGCTGTTGGCGATGCGGTGGTTGGCCTCGGCGATAAGGTCGGGGGTCGTCATCGGGCTTTGGGGGGTATGCTGGCTTTGGGCGAGGATGGCATCCATGGATGATCCTCCTTTCGCGAGGATCGTACCCCTGCAGCAAGCCCAGCGCAAGAAAAATAATAAGTGATTTCAATGACTTAAGTTAGACTCTGGCTGTATTGGTACAAACAACAGCCTTGCCGGCAGGAACTAAGGGTTCCCAAAATCCGTTTTGTTAGTGGGCCAGTCAGAGTGAGTAAGTTACTCACTGTTTCTGATAAGTGGCTGAAAGAAAAAGGATTTATTCGATGAATGATTTGACGCGCGGTGAGCGCCTTCAGATCATGTTGACCGGGGAAGAGCTGGAAGCGCTGGATAACTGGCGTTTTGCCAAGCGCATGCCCAGCCGGGCGGCCGCCATCCGCGAGCTTTTGAAGCGCGGCCTGGGCGCCGAAGGCTTCAGCCTCGCCGACCGGGGCTCCCAGTCCAAGGACTTCGGCGTTACCGGCCGCCCCGATGGGGCCGGCAAAAGCGACGAATAAGCCAGCCGAACGGCCAGAGCGGCTTGATTTTGACGCCCATTTCCTTTTAAACGCGCGCTCTTCGAGTGGCCCGGCCGGACATGCCGTGGCGGCTCCAAACGCGACCCGGGGCGAAAGCCCCCTAAAGGAAAAGCAAAATGTCCAAGATGAAGACCAAGTCGGGCGCTAAAAAGCGCTTCAAGATCACCAAATCTGGGAAGATCAAAACCCACCAGGTCGGCAAGCGCCACCGGTTGATCAACAATTCGCCGGCGCGCACGCGCGACCTGCGCGGCATGGACACCCTGTCCTCGTCGGAAACCCGGCGCGTGAAGCGCTGGATGCCGTATGGCGGGGGAATTTAAACCATGAGCCGTTCACCCCGTTCCGTTCCGTCGCGCGCCCGCCGCAACAAGGTCCTGAAGCAAGCCAAGGGCTTCACCGGCCGCCGCAAGAACAACATCACCACGGCCAACGCCGCGGTCGATAAGTCGCTGCAGCACAACTATATCGGCCGCAAGGAGCGCAAGCGTAACTTCCGCGCCCTGTGGATCCAGCGCATCAACGCCGCCGTGCGCGAGCATGGCGTCACCTACAGCCGATTTATCGCCGGGCTCGCCGGCGCCGGCATCGAGATCGACCGCAAGGTTCTGTCCGATCTGGCCATCCACGAGCCCGCCGCGTTCAAGGCTCTGGTGGATCAGGCGTCGAAGTCTTAAGCCAAACTCCATCCGGGCGAATCAGGGGCGTTGAGCCCCTGAGCCACCTCTTCCGGAGTTTGCATGACCGATATCGCCGCCCTTCAGTCCGAGATACTGGCGCAGGTTTCTGCCGCGGCCGATGAGGCCGCGCTGGAAGCCGTGCGCGTGAACACGCTTGGCAAAAAGGGTTCGGTCAGCGCGCTGCTGGCCACCATGGGCAAGCTGTCCCCCGAAGAGCGCAAGGTCCAGGGCCCGCTGTTCAACGGGTTGCGCGATACGGTCACCGAAGCCATCGTCGCGCGAAAGATCGCACTGGCCGATGCGGCGCTGGATGCACGGCTGGCGGGCGAGACGCTGGATGTCACCCTGCCCGCGCGCAGCGAGAACAGCGGCAGCATCCATCCCATTTCCCAGGTTCTGGACGAAGTTGTCGCCATCTTCGCCGAACTGGGCTTTGGCGTCGCCGAAGGCCCGGACGTGGAGTTCG
>CANGRN010000253.1 GCA_947455695.1 Alphaproteobacteria bacterium | reverse complement strand
GAAGCCCGCAGCATTGTCGCGGCCGCCACGGCCGAAGCCGAGCAATTCCAGAACGAGTCCCGCATCGCGCTGGAGGCCCAGATCGCGCGCCGCGCCGCCGCCGCCCAGGACAAGATCGCCCAGGCCGAAGCCACGGCCCTGAACGAGATCCGCGCCCTGGCCGCCGACAGCGCCGTGAGCGCCGCCCAGAAGCTGATCGCCGCCCGCCTGGACGACACGCGCGCGTCGAGCCTGATCGCCGACAGCATCAAGGGCGTGGGCGAAAAGCTGAATTAGACGCGCCATCACCCGCGAGGGTGATGCGCCAAGATTAAGTGGTGGGGGCACTAAGACCCGAAAAAGGGGCGGCTTTTCAGCCGCCCTTTTTATTTGTCACGACTTCTCTGGATAGACCACGCGCAGGTGCAGTTCTTTGAGCTGCTTCTGGTTCGCGGGGCTGGGCGCGTTCATCAGCAGGTCCTGCGCCGACTGGGTCATCGGGAACATGGTGACTTCGCGCAGGTTCTCCTCGCCAGCCAGCAGCATGACGATGCGGTCGATGCCCGGCGCGGTGCCGCCATGCGGCGGGGCGCCGTGGCGGAAGGCGTTGATCATGCCCTTGAACTTTTCCTCGGTCTCCTCGCGGGCATAGCCGGCGATCTCGAAGGCTTTCAACATCACATCCGGGTCATGGTTGCGGATGGCGCCCGACGACAATTCATAGCCGTTGCAGACGATGTCGTACTGGTAGGCCTTGATCCCCAGGATGGTGTCCTTATCGTTCGGATCAAGCGCGAGGAACTTCTCGCGGTCGAACTGCGGCATCGAGAAGGGATTGTGGGAGAAGTCGATCTTCTTGTCGTCCTCGTTCCACTCATACATCGGGAAATCCACGATCCAGCAGAACTTGAACTCGGTATCCGGGATCAGGTTCAGCTCGCGCCCGATGCGGGTACGGGCCATGCCGGCCAGGTTCGCGGCGCGGTCGGCCTTGGCGTCGGCAGAGAAGAACAGCGCGTCGCCTGCCTTCACCCCGGCCTTGCTGGCCATGTCGGTCAACGCCGCGCCGGTGATAAACTTGGCGATGGGGCCCTTGCCCACCAGCGCGCCACCCTCGTCCTCAAATTGAATGTAACCCAGGCCCGCCGCGCCTTCGCCGCGCGCCCATTCGTTCAGCTTGTCGAAGAAGCTGCGCGGCTGCGGGCCCGCGCCGGGCGCGGGGATCGCGCGCACGGTCTGGTTCTTGAACGCCTTGAACTCGACTTCGGCGCGGCCGAAGATTTCCGACACATCCACGATCTCGATCGGGTTGCGCAGGTCCGGCTTGTCGGTGCCGTATTTCAGCATCGCCTCGGCATAAGGAATGCGCGGAAACTTGTCATGCGGGGTGACGGCCTTGCCTTCGCCGAATTCCTCGAACACCCCGGCCAGCACCGGCGCGACGGCGGCGAACACATCGTCTTGCGTCACGAAGCTCATTTCCAGATCGAGCTGATAGAACTCGCCCGGCGAGCGGTCGGCACGGCCATCCTCGTCGCGGAAACAGGGTGCGATCTGGAAGTAGCGGTCAAAGCCCGCCACCATGATCAACTGCTTGAACTGCTGCGGCGCCTGCGGCAGCGCATAGAACTGGCCCGGATAGCGGCGCGACGGCACCAGGAAGTCGCGCGCACCTTCCGGGGACGATGCCGTCAGGATCGGGGTCTGGAATTCGGTGAAGCCCTGCTCGATCATGCGCTTGCGCAAGGACGTGATGATGTTCGCCCGCAGCATGATGTTCTTGTGCAGCCGCTCGCGGCGCAGGTCCAGAAAGCGGTAGGTCAGGCGCGTGTCTTCGGGATAGTCGTGATCGCCGAACACCGGCAGCGGCAATTCCTGGGCCTGGCCCTGGACCGCGGCCTGTTCGATGCGCAGTTCGACTTCGCCGGTGGACAGGTCCTTGTTGATGGTCTCGGCGCTGCGCGCCACGACCTTGCCCGTCAGGGTCAGCACCCATTCCGAGCGGGCGGTATCCACCAGCCTGAAAGCGTCCGCATCCGGCTCGATCACGCACTGGGTGATGCCGTAATGGTCGCGCAGGTCGATGAAGATCAGCCCGCCATGGTCGCGCCGCCGGTTGACCCAGCCCGACAGGCGGACCGTCTGTCCGACATCGCTCTTCCGCAGGGCGCCGCAGGTATGGGTGCGATAGGCGTGCATGCTCAAAATCCCAAGGAATGGCAGGTTTTTTGGCGGTTTATGGGGGGGAGGTCAAGGGTTGGGCGGGGATGCGGAAATGACTGGTTTTTCCCGTCACAAAGCCCGGCTAACGTGGCCCGCCTGAAGGGGAATCACACATGAAATTCGCATCCGCCGCCGGCCTGGTTTTGGCCCTGTTCGCCACACCGGCCCTGGCCCAGTCCCCTGCCCCCAAGCCCCACAACATCATCATCTTCGTGGCGGACGGGCTGCGCTATGGCAGCGTCGAGCCGAACAACATGCCCAACCTGTTCCAGCTGAAAAGCGAAGGCGTGGACTTCACCAACAGCCATTCGCTGTTTCCCACCATCACCACGGTGAATGCCAGCGCGATCACCACCGGCCACTATATCGGCGACACCGGCGACTTCGGCAACACGCTCTATACGGGCGTGCCCATAGACACGATGAAGGGCGAGCCCATCGCGGCGCTGGAAGATGACGCAGTGCTGGCGGAGATGAATCGGAAGTTCGGCGGCAATTACCTGAATGAGGAAACCCTGTTCGCGCGGGCCCGCGCGCAAGGCTTCTCCACCGCCATCATCGGCAAGCTGGGCCCGACCCGCATCGCCGATTCCACCGCCGCCCCCGACGGCAGCGAAACATTGATCCTGGACGACAATACCGGTCATCCCGGGGGCTTTGCCCTGCCCCAATGGTTCACCAGCAAAATGAAGGACGCCTTTGTCGGGCCCGAAGTGCCGGCCGTGCAAGTGCCGAACATCCCGCAGCAGGTCTATCTGATGAAGGCCACGACGCGGATTGTGCTGCCGCATTTCAAGGACGCCGGAAAGCCCTTCGCCATGCTGTTCTGGTCGCGCGATCCCGACGCCAGCCAGCACGGCACCAAGGACAGCCAGGGTGAATATGAGCCCGGCATCAATGGGCCTTCCGGAAAAGCGGGCACTCGTGACGCCGACACCGCGCTGGGCGAATTGCGCGCGGCGCTGAAGGCACAGGGGCTGGATGCGACCACCGATATCTTCGTCACCGCCGATCACGGCTTTCTCACCGTCAGCCATGCCAGCGACACCAGCCCTTCGGCGGTGAAGGGGCAAACCAAGCAGGGCTTCCTGGCCGCCGATCTCGCCAAGGGCTTGGGCCTTGCCCAGAGCGGCAACATGCTGGGCGCCGATCCCAGGAATCCCGATGCCGTCGTGGTGGGCAATGGCGGCGCCGACCTGATTTACCTGCCGCAGAAGAATGCCAAAAAGCTGGCGAAGAATGTCGTCAGGTTTCTCACCACCCAGGATTACATCGGCGCCATCTTCGTGCATGACAGCCTGGGCAAAATTCCCGGCGCCCTGCCCATGAGCGCCCTGAACCTGATCGGCAGCGCCAGGACACCCACACCCTCGATCTATGTCAGCTTCCGCAGCTTCGCCGGCACTTGCGAGAACAAGCT
>CANGRN010000252.1 GCA_947455695.1 Alphaproteobacteria bacterium | reverse complement strand
GATGCCAATGCGGTGACCGCGCCGATGCTGTTCCTCACCGGCAGCGAGGACAAGATCAATCCGCCATCGACTGTGGAAAACATCGCCAAATTATATGGCGGCCGCGCCACCGCCGAAGTGCTGGACGGCATGGGCCATTGGCTGATCGGCGAACCGGGCTGGGAAAAGCTGGCGGAGCGCGCTCTTGCCTGGCTGAAAGCCCAGAAGCGCTAGCTCTTGGCGTCGGACTTGCGCTTGGCGAAGTCCTTCATGAAAGACTGCAAGGTATCGATGGATGCGATCTTGGCCGCGGCCTCGCGGAAGGCCAGGCCATGCTGGTCGATATCGGACGACAGCACCGCGAACAGATTGGCGTCGGGCGTGCCTTTCATCTTGGGCGCGAAATGCGCGCGCACCCGCGCCAGACTCGCTTCGTCATTGGCCAGGCTATAGGCCACGGCCGTCCGCATCACCTGGGCGCGGTCATTATCGCTCAACGGCACCGTGTCGCTCCAGCGTGCCTCCAGCATCTCTTCGGCCTTCTGGCCGGCAATGGCCCAGTTGCCGCTTTCCCAATAGATGTCGGCGCGCAGGCGCTTGGTGTCCTCGGCCTGGTCCACCGCGATCAGGTCCAGGGCATTGTCCCACTGCTTGAGGGCGGCAAAGGCGCGCGCTTCCAGCAGCATGCGCTGGTGCATTTCCTCGTCCGGCAACCCGGTGATCTGGGAATCGCGGATCGCGGCCACTGCCTTGTCGGCCTTGTGGTCCATCAGATAGACGGCGGCCAGGCGCGTGGCGACCTGCGCCTTGGCGATGCCGTCCAGGCGCTTGTCCACCTGATAGGCCAGCAGGTTCGCGGCCGGACCCAGCAGGTCCACGGCCACCAGCCTGTCGGACATGCGGCGGATCATCTCGTCGCCGTCGGGCCCGATGGGGGTGAGGTCCAGATTGTCATAGAACAGCGCCAGCGCATCCACCGGCTTCATCTTGTCGGCGCCGCCCTTCAGGAACAGGTTCACGAACGCGCCGCGCATATCGTCCTGGGCAACGCGGGCCGCGTCCTGGCCACCGAAATTCTGGGTGGCGACCCGCAAGGTCTTCAAACCTTCATGCCATTGGCCGCGGCCGGTATAGAGCGAGGCCAGCTTGCGAAGAGTCTTCAATTCCAGCGCGTCGCCGCGCCAGCGGAAACGCAGGCGCTCCAGCTGCTCGATGGCCTGGGGCGCGGTGATGGCGGTGGCCTTCAGCGCCGCGTCGGTGTGATAGAAAATCGCCTGCGCCGCCAGTTTCTCATCGCCGCCCTTTTCCACGGCGACGAAGTGCTTGGCTGCTCCCTCATAGCGGGTTTGCGCCGCCATCAGGCGGGCCTGTGCCAGTTCGGCGGCCAGAGCGTGTTTCTGGTCCAGCTCCTTGGGCATCCGCTGCAACGCCGCGTCGGCCAGATCGAGCCGGCCCAGCCCCAGTGCCGCATCGGCATCGGCCAGGTATGCGGTGGCCTGCCAGGCGGGCGAATAGCGGTTCATCACCGGCCCGGCCTGTTCCAGATGGGCGTGGGCGTTCTTCCAGTCTTCCATCTGTGCTTCGATCAGCCCGCGCCAGAAAGCGGCGTGGCGGTCGGCATCGAAGTTGGGACCGATCAGATCGTTATGGGCGTCGCGATACCGGCCCATCATGTATTCGGCGGCGGCCTTCATGGTGACCAGCTGGGTGTCGCCCGCTAGCGCCGGATCATGTTGCTGCAACAGGTTGAGCAGACCCAGCGCTTCGGAGGCAAAGCCGTTGGCCAGGTAGAAGCGCGCCAGATTCAGGCGCGGCAGGTTGGACAGGGTCTGCGGCGCCTGCGCCACGATCTGGGTCAGCTTGCGTTCGGTGGCTAGAAAACTGCCGCCACTGGCGACGCCCCAGCTGGCGAAGTTCAGGTAGGAGGGTCCATCGCCATAATGCGCCAGCGCCGAAGGGCTTTGGGCCACCGGCATCTGGGGCGGGGTCAGGGCCAGGCCGCTGGGTCGCCCGATGGAGACGCGCGAGGCATCCACCGTTACTTGCAGATCGTCGGCATAGGGCGTGATCACAAGGCCGCTGGCGCTGGCCAGCACGGCGAAGTCCGCAAAGCTGCGGACCTGCGGCACGCCGCGCCCAGGCTGGCAGGGAATGATGGTCAGAAGATCGCCGCCGGCCGGGTCCAGGATCTTGAAGGCATGATCGGCGGCCGGCAGCAGGGTGGAGAGCGAGGCGCGCTTGGGATCGTTCTGGTTACGGGCAAAGCCGATGGTAACGGCGGGCGGCGCAAGCGACGGCGCGATCTCCACGTCCAGGCTGTTGCCGTTGGCACGCGCCGCGATCTCGGCCGGCTTTTTCAGAGTGATGCGCAGGATGCCCAGTCCGTTGCTGGACACCGCTTCCATGCCGGCGGCGAAATCGCCTAGTGCGGCTTTCAGATTGTGGGAATCGAAGTTGGGCGCATTTTCCAGAATGACCCAGGCGGTAAGGCCGCGCACGAACACCGCGCTGGCGCGGTTGCCGGCGCCCTTGAAGGTGATGATGGCGCCGCCCGGGGTGCGCTTGGCGTCAGCCACCGGAATCGCATCGGCAGCCGGTGTGGCGGCGGCTTGCTCGGTCGGCTTGGCATCGGCGGCTCTTTCTTCGGGCTTTGCGGCTTTGGGGTCCGCTTTCGCTTCCGCCTTGGGTTCGGGCTTGGCTTCAACCGGCGCGGTCTTGGGCTTGTTCTTGTCGGCCAGCTGCTGGGCAACCTGCGCAATGGCTTCGGCCTGCTTGCTGCTAGCGCCGGCCTTGGTGGCGATCGCGGGCGCTGCAGGAGCAGGCGCCGCTGCAGCGGGCGCGGCTTTCATCGCCGTGACGCCCATCTTGGTAATCGAGGGCTTGGCAGATCCCGGCGGGACATAGGCGGTGCCATCGGTCTTGGGCGCCAGGATATCCAGCACGACATGCGTGCCGTCCTTGAAATCGTGATAGCCGGAATCGGAATCGGTATCGAATTCGAAGATGGTGGATTGGCCGTCGATGCGCCAGGCCGCGTTTTTCACCCAGGGCGGGGCAAAGCGCGCGATGGCCGAGACATCGGCCCGTATGGGCGTGGCGAACTTGACGGTCATTTTTCCCGCGCCGGGAAACACCTGGTAGGAAACATCCTTGGGAAAATCGAACACCAGGCGGGTGAACTTCTCATAGGCGCCGGTGCGCAGCTTCACTTCGGGCAGCGAGGCGACGTCCAACGGCTTGGGCGCAGGCTTGGGCGGCGCGACAAGATCGGGCATCACGCCGCTGAAACCGGGTTCGGCCAGATCCACCACCGCCTTTGCACCCAACTGGCTGACATGCAGCTTGACCGGCGTTGACAGGACAAAGCGCAAGGTCTTGCCGTCGGCATCGGCCTTGCCGCTGGTGATGACCTTGGGCATGGCGGCCACGATGCTGGCTGGATCGATGGTGGTCTTGTCGCTGAAGCTGATCGCCAGCACGCCGCCGGTGCTGGTGGCGCTGATCTTCGAAGCGGTGTTGAAGCTGAGACGGCCATAGCCGTTCTGGACGGCGCCGCTGACACTGTCGGCCGCCCATGCAGCGCTGCTCGCGCAAAGCGCGAGTCCCAGCACGATGTTGCGGACGGTACCGGTCACCAAAGCTT
>CANGRN010000251.1 GCA_947455695.1 Alphaproteobacteria bacterium | reverse complement strand
GCCCGTCCACCACATAGGTTTCCGGCACGCCATAGACGCCCCATTCGATGGAGGCGCGGCCGTCATCGTCGCGGGCGATCTTGGCAAAGGGATTGCCCACCTCGTCCAGGAAAGCGCGGGTGGCCTCCGGCTTGTCTTTTTGCGTCAACCCGTACAACGCAACGCCCGGCATCTGGCTCAAGGTGGCGAGCTGGCCGGTCTCGGTGCGGCAGGGCGCGCACCAGGAGGCAAACACGTTGATCACGCTGACATGGCCGGCGGCCAGGTCCGCGGGCGTGAAGGCGGCGCTCTGCGCGTCCAGCCCCGGCAAAGTCAGGCGCGGCGCCGGCTTGTTCAGCAGGGCCGAAGGCACCAGGTCCGGCGCCGGCGACCACAGGCTGCGGAACAGGAAAAAGGCCAGCACCGCGAAGGCGATGACCGGCGCGATGAAAACCCAGCGCTTCATTTCTGTTCCAGGCCTGGTTTCTCAAGTCGGGCCAGCACCGCCTTGGCCTTGTACCAGCCGATCACGGTCCACAGCGTGACGCCGATCAGCGCCACCGCCGAGATGGCATAAGCGGGCCAGATATAGACGCCATATGGACCCAGGTCGAAATTCATGCCGCGCCTCCTTGCATCAGGGTGCGGGCGCGCCGCTCCAGGATGACGGTGCGGATGCGCAGCATCCACAGCGACACGAACAGCAGCATATAGCCCAGCATCATGATCAGCAGCGGCCACAAATAGACCGGCGCGATCTTGCCCGAGACGATGCTTTCGCCCTGGTGGAGCGTACTCCACCATTCCACCGAAAACTTGATGATGGGAATGTTCACCACCCCGACCAGCGCCAGGATGGCGGCGGCGCGGGCGGCGCGAACTTCATCCTCGATGGCGTTCCACAGCGCCATGTAGCCGAAGAACAGGAACAGCAGCAGCAAAAAGCTGGTCAGCCGCGCGTCCCACACCCAATAGGTGCCCCACATGGGCTTGCCCCACAGCGCCCCGGTGATCAGGCCCAGCGCCGTGAACACCGCGCCAAAGGGCGCGGCGGCGCGGCCAGCGATATCGGACAAGGGATGGCGCCACACCAGCGACAGCAGGGAACAGATGGCGATGGCGCCATAGGCCGCTTCCGCCGCCACGTCGGCCGGAACATGGATGAACAGCAGGAGCACGGTCGAGCCTTGCTGGTAATCGGCCGGGACGGTGAAACCGAGATAGAGGCCGACGCCCAGGCACAGCACCGTCGCCACCGCCGTGATGGGCAGCAGCACATTCGACAGCCGCATGAAATTGTGCGGGTTGGCGTAACGGAAAAGCCAGTTCATCTAGCCACCAAGGTTCAGGCGGACGCTGGCCGCCGCCGCAAAGGGACTTAGCAGCACCGCGCCTGCGGAAAAAGCCGCCAAGAGGCCCAGGGCGCCGCCGGGAGCCAGCCGGTCCAGGGTCAGGGACACAGCGCCCGCCCCGAAAATCACCGCCGGCGACAGAAGCGGCAGGATGATCAGAGGCAGGATCAGGCCGCCGCGCTTCAGGGAAAGCGTCAGGCTGGCGCCGATGGCGCCGACGGCGCTGACCGCGGGCGTGCCCAGCAGGAGCGACAGGAACAGGGTCAGGGTGGCGGCCGGGGTCAGGTTGAACAGCAGCGCCAGCAGCGGCGAGAGCAAGGTCAGGGCCGCGCCGGTGGACAGCCAGTGTGCCAGCATCTTGGCCAGGGCGGTCAGTTCCAGCGGCAGCGGCGACAGGGCGATCAGGTCCAGGCTGCCGTCTTCAAAGTCGCCCTGAAACAGCCGGTCCAGCGACAGCAGCGCCGCCAGCACCGCGCCCACCCAGAGCACGCCGCCACCCACGCGCGCCAAAAGGCGCAGGTCCGCGCCCACGCCCAGCGGCACCAACGTCGCCACCAGGGCGAAGAAGGAGAGTGCGAGGAAGGCGCTGCCGCCGCTGCGGGACGCCAGGCGGATATCGCGCGCCAGAAGGGTGAAGAAGGGGTTCACAGTTTCAGGCTTTCGTTGCCAAGACCCAGCGGGTCATGGGTGGCGGCGATGATGATGCCGCCCTGCCCGCAATGCCGGGCCATCAACTGGGCGACCAGCGCCTGTCCCGCCGTATCCAGCGCGGCAAAGGGTTCATCCAGCAGCCACAGCGGGCGGCTGCTCACCAGCAGCCGCGCCAGCGCCAGGCGGCGCTTCTGCCCGGCGCTGAGATAGCGGCAGGGCAGATCGGCCTGCCGCGCCAGCCCGACTTGTGCCAGCGCGTCTGCATTCACGGTGCCGCGATAAAGCGCCGCCCAGAAGGTCAGTTGTTCCTGCACGGTCAGTTGCGGCTTGAGGCCATCATGATGGCCCAGCCAGCCGATTTTCTTGCCGCGCTCCTCGGCATCGTCGCTTTCACCGCGCGCGTCCTGCACGATCAGGCGGCCCGCCGCGGGCGAGAGAAAGCCCGCGATCAGGCGCAGCAGCGAGGTCTTGCCGGACCCGTTGGCGCCTTCCACGGCCAGCGCCTGTCCCGCGCGCACGCGGAAGGACAGGTTCTCGAACAGCTTGCGATCGCCGCGCGCGCAGGCAAGCCGTTCGGCGGTGAGGGACGTGATCATGGAAGCAAACTAACCGCTCAAAGCGGTTTAATACATATGCTGGCCGCCATTGATGGACATGGTCGAGCCGGTGATGAATCCGCCTTCGTCCGCCACCAGGAACAGCACGCCGCGCGCGATTTCGTCGGCCTTGCCCAACCGGCCGACCGGAATGCGGGCGACGATCTTGGCCAGCACTTCGGCCGGCACCGCCGCCACCATGTCGGTGTCGATATAGCCGGGCGCGATGGCGTTGACGGTGATGCCCTTGGCGGCGCCTTCCTGGCCCAGCGCCTTGGTGAAGCCGTGGATGCCCGACTTGGCGGCGGCATAGTTGACCTGGCCATACTGGCCGGCCTGGCCGTTGATCGAGCCGATATTGACGATGCGGCCGAAGCCGCGCGCCAGCATGCCGTCCCAGGCGGCCTTGCACATGTTGTAGCAGCCGCCCAGGTTGGTATCGATCACTTCGTCCCAGGCCGAGCGGCTCATCTTCTTCATGGTGGCGTCGCGGGTGATGCCGGCATTGTTGACGATCACATCGACCGGGCCCAGTTCGGCTTCCACCTTCTTGATGCCCGCGACACAGGCGTCGAAATCGGCGACGTCCCACTTGTAGGCGGCGATGCCGGTGCGATCGGTGAAGGCCTTGGCGCGCTCGTCATTGCCCGCATAGTTCGCCGCCACCTTGTAGCCGGCATTCTTCAGCGCCAGCGAAATCGCCTCGCCAATGCCGCGCGTTCCGCCCGTCACCACCGCTACCCGTGCCATGTGCTTGTCCTTTTGCTTTTCCTTGTCGGAAAAACAGTTAGGCCCGCTTTTGCGGGCGTTTCAACCAAAGAACGATGTTGCAGTGCAGCCTTAGCGCTCGACCGTGAGCGCGATGCCCATGCCGCCGCCGATGCAAAGCGTCGCCAGCCCCTTCTTGGCATCGCGCTTGCCCATCTCGAACAGCAGGGTGGTCAGGATGCGGGCACCCGACGCCCCGATGGGATGGCCGATGGCGATGGCGCCGCCATTGACGTTCACCCTGGCCGGGTCCCAGCCCATGTCCTTGTTGACGGCGCAGGCCTGGGCGGCAAACGCCTCATTGGCTTCCACCAGGTCCAGGTCGGCGGCCTTCCAGCCG
>CANGRN010000250.1 GCA_947455695.1 Alphaproteobacteria bacterium | reverse complement strand
TCGCGCTTTCCGCTGGAGGCCCAGGCGCAGGAAGCCCGCGCCAAGCGGCGCATCGGGCTTGGTGTGACGGGCCTGGCCGATGCGCTGATCCTGTGCAAGAGGCGCTATGGCTCGGCGCAAAGCCTGGAACTGACCCGCACCTGGCTGGCCGCCGTCAGCCATGCCGCCTATCGCGCCAGCGTAGAATTGGCACGCGAAAAAGGCCCTTTCCCGCTGTACGACATGAACCCCTATCTGTCGCGGCCGCATATCCAGGCGCTGCCCCCGGATATCTATGACGGGATCGCCGCGCATGGCATCCGCAACGCGCTGCTGACCTCGATTGCGCCCACCGGGACCATTTCGCTGTTTGCGGACAATGTCTCCAGCGGCATCGAGCCGGTGTTTGCCTTCAATTACACCCGCAAGGTGTTGCAGCCCGATGGCTCCAGGCGCGAGGAACAGGTCAGCGATTATGCCTTGCGCCAGTTCCAGAAGATGTTCGGCGCCGACACGCCCTTGCCGGACTATTTCGTCACCGCCCAGACCTTGTCGCCGTCCGATCATCTGGCGGTGCAAGCGGCTGCTCAGCCTTTCGTCGACAGCGCCATTTCCAAGACCATCAATGTGCCGGCCTCGATTTCCTTCGAGGATTTCGCGCATGTCTATCTGGAAGCCTATGACCTGGGCTGCAAAGGCTGCACCACCTATCGCCCCAATGATGTGACCGGTTCGGTGCTGTCGGTGGAAGAGCCCGCACCTGCGGCGCAAAGCACGACCGACACCCAGGAACCGGAATTGCCGCTGCCGCCGCCCCAGCCGCGCGCTTCCAGCGGCGGCATCGTCTACATGACCCAGCCGCTGGACCGGCCCGACGCACTGCTGGGCCGCACCTACAAGATCAAATGGCTGGACAGCGACCACGCCTTCTACATCACCATCAACGACATCGAGAAAGACGGGCGCCGCCGGCCCTTCGAGGTCTTCATCAATTCCAAGAACATGGAAGCCTATGCCTGGGCCCTGGCCCTGACCCGCATGATATCGGCGGTGTTTAGGCGCGGCGGTGATGTCAGCTTCGTGGTGGACGAGCTGAAGGCGATCTTCGATCCGCGCGGCGGCCAATGGATGAACGGCCGCTATGTGCCGTCCCTGCTGGCGGCCATCGGCGAGGTGATCGAGCGCCACATGATGGAGATCGGCTTCATGGGCCAGCGCCTGCATGGCCTGTCGGACCTGCCGGACGCCCACAATATCCCCGCCGAAGGGGCGCGCGCCCGCTTCTGCCCGCGCTGCGGCGATGCCAGCTTCGTCAAGCTGGAAGGCTGCGACTCCTGTTTGTCTTGCGGCTATTCCAAATGCAGCTAGTTTGCGGCGCATGAATTACTCCAGCCGCTTCTGGCTCTATGCCCCCATCACCACCTTCCTGCTGATCGCCTGCGCCGTGATGGCCTATTGGTGGGTGGCGGCCGGCGCCCTGGAGAAAAAGCTCGCCGCCTTGAAAGGCCATGAAGCGATTCCCGGCATCAGCCTGGACTGGAAGACGGCGGACGTGGGCGGCTTTCCCTTCCGCCTGGATGCCGACTTCACCGGCTTAACGATCAGGGGCGCGGGCGCCCATGGCCCCTTTGTCTGGCGCACCGAAAAGTTCGCGGCCCATACCCTGACCTACAACCGCACCAAGGCCGTCTATGAAGCGGCTGGGCAGCAGCATGTGTCCTGGACAGGCGCGGACGACGCAGCACATCAAATCGATTTCCTGCCCGGATCCCTGCGCGCCAGCAGCGTGATGCGGGACCATGCCCTGGTGCGGGCCGACCTGGACATCGCCAACCTGGCAGCGAAAGACACCAGGATCGGCCGCTTCCAGCTTCATGTCCGGCGCAATGGCCACGACATGAACCTGGTGCTGGAAGCCGATGCCGCGAACGATATCAAGCAGGTGCAGGTTTATGTTGCATTGAGCGAAGGCGATGCCTTTGCGGGCCTGCTGAAGGGCCAGCAATCCTGGCCCGATGCGGCGAATGCCTGGCGCGGCCGGAACGGCAAGGCGACATTCTCGAAAGTGATCGCGCCGGGGCTGGATCCCAAGGCGCTGCTCAGCCCGCTCTACTAGGACTTGCGGCCGAAGTTCGGCGCGGCCATATCCTGGCCAAGATCGACAATGGCGCGGCGGATGGCGCGGCCGCGTGTGAAAGTATCGAACAGAAGCTGGCCATTACCCTGTTCCACCGCCTGCTGCAGGGTCTTCAGATCGTCATTGAAGCGGCCCAGAACTTCCAGCACCGCTTCGCGATTGTTCAGGAACACGTCGCGCCACATGGTGGGATCGGAAGACGCGATGCGGGTGAAATCGCGAAAGCCGCTGGCGGAGTATTTGATCACTTCGCCTTCGGTAACCTCTTCCAGGTCACGCGCCGTGCCGACGATGTTGTAGGCAATCAGGTGCGGCAGGTGTGACGTGATGGCCAGCACCAGGTCATGATGACCGGCGTCCATCACATCCACCTGGCTGCCCAGGCCTTTCCAGAAGGTCTTGAGCTTGTCGACCGCCAGGCCGTCGCTGCCGGGCACGGGCGTCAGGATCGCCCAGCGTCCGTCGAACAAGGTGGCAAAGCCTGATTCCGGACCGGAAAATTCGGTGCCGGCGATGGGATGGGCGGGTATGAAATGCACGCCGGCCGGCAGATGCGGTCCGACATCACGGATCACCGCGCCCTTGACCGAACCCACATCCGACAGGATCGCGCCTTGCGCCAGGTGCGGTTTGATCGCCTGGGCGATGCTTTTGTAGGCGCCGACGGGCGCGCACAGGATCACCAGTTGGGCGCCCTTCACCACCGCGCCGATATCGGCATGCAGCGTGTCGCAGAAGCCGATCTTGCCCGCCCGTTCCAGCACATCGGCGCTGGCGTCATGGCCGGCGATTTCTTTTGCCAGATGGGCGCGGCGCGCGGCATGGGCGATGGACGACCCGATAAGCCCCAACCCGATAATGGCGACCTTGTCGAATTGCGTTTCCGGCATGGTCATTGCGCCATGAATTTCTGGAGCAGCGACACGGCCAGCCGGTTCTGTTCCTCGGTGCCGATGGTCATGCGCAGGCAATTGGGCAGGCCGTAGCTGGCCACACTGCGCAGGATGATGCCGCCCTGCATCAGGAAGGCGTCGGCCTTGGCTGCCGTCTTGTCGCCTTCCGCCGGGAAATGGATCAGCACGAAATTGGCGCAGCTGTCATCGACCCGAAGCCCCGTCTTGCGGATTTCCTCGGTGACCCAGGCCAGCCACTTGTTGTTGTGTTCCACCGCTTTCCAGAAATGGTCGCGGTCCCGGATCGCCGCCGCGCCGGCCAGTTGCTGGATCAGGGCGGTGTTGAACGGACCGCGGATGCGGTTGATCACATCGCAGATTTCCGCCGAGGCATACATCCAGCCGATGCGCAGGCCCGCCAGGCCGTACAGTTTCGAAAAGGTACGGGTCATCACCACATTGGGGTACTTCGACGCCAGCTCCAGGCCCGAGTCGTAGTCCTTGGCGGTGACGTATTCGCCATACGCTGCATCGATCACCAGCAGCACATGCGCCGGCAGCCCGGCATGCAGGCGCGCCATCTCGTCCCGGTTCAGGCAGGAACCGGTGGGATTGTTGGGGTTGGCGATATAGACCATGCGCGTCCTGGGCGTGACCGCCGCCAGCATCGCATCGACATCGACCTTGATGGCCTGGTTGGTGGTCTTTTCCGGCACCATC
>CANGRN010000249.1 GCA_947455695.1 Alphaproteobacteria bacterium | reverse complement strand
GTCCGCGGACGAAGATGTCCTGGTTGAAATTGGCGCAGCGGAAGCCGCCCGGATCATTGAAGTAGTTATCGACGCGGACCTCTCCATAGTTGCCACTATTGGGATTGCGCCATTGGTACGGCACGTTGGTCCGCCCCGAATTGAAGCCGTTATAGTAGGTGTTGTAGGCGTAACTCTGATCCTCGCAATTCAGGTTTCGCGTCAGCGCCGCGCCCAGCGCGCCGCCCATGACAACGCCGGCAATGGTGGGAACCCCGCGATTGCCGCGCTGCCCCAGGGCATTGCCCAGCAGACCCCCTATCAGGGCGCCCGCGATCACGCCGGCCGGATCCACCAGGTTGCGGCATTGGCGATAATAATTGTCGTCCTGGTAGCTGTATTCTTGCTGGTAACGCTTGCGCCAGCTTTGCCTCTGATCGTTGAAGCCGCCGGGCCCCTGAAAATTTTGGCCTCGGTCATAGCCTTGGCGGTAGCGCGAACCTGCATTGTAGTCGCTGCCAGGGGGGGGCCATAGCCGGGTTGGGCGGCAGCGGTCTGGACGAGCGTTCCTGCAAACATCATCGTGGCCATCACTATGGCGCTTGATTTCTTCAGCATAGGCAATGCCTCCCATATGTTTCTTTAGCGTGCGCTTCACCGTCGGCAGATGGTTTGATTTCAATCACAATTTCCAGTGAGGCTTTTAGGGATAGTTTGTTCGGGCCCGCCCGTCCCATCGACGGGAACTTTAGAATGGGCGTTGCGGCGGCGCGTGGATGCTGCGCTCAAAATCATCCGCACACAATCCGGCAGCAGAAAACCGGACAAACGGGCAAAATCGGGGGAATTGCCGGCAGCTTCCAGGCCCTGAACGCCCTCGCAAGGGACTTTCCGGTTTGTGATAGCCTCCCCTCATGGAGATCGCCGGGCGGGGCCGAATTCTTATCTGGGAGGGTGGTAGCCTCTGGCTTATGGAGGCGCTGCCCGCGCGCGGCTCGGCTTCCAACATGACGGCATTCCACGCCCATCATGCGATCCAGATAACGCTCTCGCTTGGTGGACACTTCGAGTTCCGGACCATAGACGGTTCCGTCGCCGGTGACGCGGTTGTTGCACCCGATGTCGAACATCTGTTCGAGGCGAACGGGCACGTGGCCGTGCTTTTCGTCGAGCCGGAAAGCAAATCCGGCCGGGCCATCCTTCGGACCATCCTGGATGGCGCAACATTGCGGTCTGTTCCATTGGAAAAAGTCGCCGACCTAGTCGGGCAACTGAAACAGGCGTCGCGCAAATCGTCCGTCAACGAGCGGGAACTGGAAACCATTGGCCGCTCACTCATCGAACGGCTTGGGGGTGTCGATGCGGTGACTCTTCCAGACGCGCGGGTGCGCAAGATGATAGACCATGTCGCGGCACGGCTCGATGATGCTGTCAGCCTCGGTTCGGCGGCCAGGATCGCGGGACTGTCTCCCAGTCGCGCACGGCACCTCTTTGTCGAGCAGACCGGCCTTCCGTTCCGCTCCTATCTGCTGTGGCTCAGAATAACGAAAGCCGTGGCAATCATGGCGACCGGCACGACCCTGACCGAGGCGGCCCATGAGGCCGGATTCGCGGATTCGGCGCATTTCAGCCGGACTTTCCGGCGCATGTTCGGCATTCCGGCCGCCGCCCTCCAGTTAACTTAGCCCTTTCGTTCAAGTGCGCCGTCCCGGCCAGGGGGTAGGTATGGGCCGTCAAGACCCATCAACCTGGAGGTTCCAATGAACAACGAATGTGACGGCAAACCCTGCACCTGCGGCCAATCCTGCGGCTGCGCCACGCACGCCAAGTCCTGCGCCTGCGGCTCCGGCTGCACCTGTGGCGAATCCTGCAACTGCTTCGCCGAGCAGTCGTGTGGATCGTCCTGCAGTTGCGCGGAATGACCCTCAATGGCCAGGGCAAGGCCAAGCCTCGCCCTGGTCCTTTTCCCATAGACGTTTCGTTTAAGTGACCGTCCACGAATGTTCTTCGATATCGGTCATCAAAACACCCAAGGAGACTTAGCCATGGAATATCTCAGCACCCTGCTTGTGATGATGAAGCGTGCCCTTCGCGCCGGGCACCGCAAGGGCAGGCCCTGCGCCACCCTGGCGGTTGTGGCCGCGCCTAGCCTGATCCTGTATTTTCTGGGCAGGGGGCCGGCAGAAATCTGGATGGCGTGCGAATGAAACCCCTTTGGGCCCACAATACAGACGGTGACGGGTTGCGCCCAAGGCCGTGGTTTCCGAGGCAATCCGCCGTTTTTATGCTGGGCGCGGCAGTGCTTAAAATTGCTTTACCGGCTGTTTAGGCCTTACCGCCACAATCAGCGCATGAATGTTCTCGCCGCTGCCCGCACTCTCAATCAGAAAGCAGCCCAACAAAAGTTGCATCACTTTTGTGATCCGACGCTCGCCTTCAGCGATCCGGTCTATGAACAATGCCTGTCGCTCTGGCGCATTAGGGCCGGAACGCGCGCCATGCCCGCCAAATCCGAAATAACACCGCGCGATCTCAAAGATTTTCTGCGCCACGTTGTCATATGCCAACGGGTCGCTGTGAACCCTTCTCAATATATCTGGCGCCTCGCCGGTGCGAAAGTCGCGGAAGTCACTGGTTACCATCCCGGCAAGACGCTCGAGGAAACTGTGCCGCGGGAAGTCCTGTCGCGCTGGATCGAATGTGCCGACCTGATCCTGGATGGCGGCCAGCCCCTGCGGTTTTTGGGGCGGGTCCAGCTCAGCGGCCGGGAATATCTCAGTGCGGAGAACCTGTTTCTCCCTCTGGCCGACGACGACGGGAAACCGGCTTTTGTGTTGGGCCTGTGCCGCTATACCCCGCGCCTTTCCTAGAATGAGGAAAGCTGGGAAAACCAGATGGCCTCCATGCCGGGCGGCCTGATCTAGTTCACAGTCTCTTTTCCCGCCGGGCTTTTCCTTGCGGGACGCGGCCGTCAGATATTGCGGCCCATCGCCAGAAACTTGGCGCGGCGCTGGCGCAGCAGTTCCTCGCCGGAAATGCCTTCCATTTCCTTCAGGCCGGCGGCGATCTGATCGGCCACCGCTTCGATGGTCTCCGTGGGCGCGCGATGCGCCCCGCCCACCGGCTCTTCCACGATGCCGTCGATGATCTTCAGTTCCAGAAGGTCCTGGGCGGTGATCTTCAGCGCCGTGGCGGCTTCCTGCGCCTTGTCGGCGCTGCGCCACAGGATCGAGGCACAGCCCTCGGGCGAGATCACTGAGTAAATGGAATGCTCCAGCATATAGACGCGGCTGGCCGCGGCGATGGCGATGGCCCCGCCCGACATGCCTTCGCCGATGATGGTGGCGATGAAGGGCGTCTTGACCGACAGCCCGGCCTCGATCGAACGGGCAATGGCTTCGGCCTGGCCGCGTTCTTCCGCCGAGACGCCCGGATAGGCGCCCGAGGTATCGCAGAAGCTCAGCACCGGCAGGCCGAAACGGTCGGCCAGTTCGAAAATCCGCACCGCCTTGCGATAGCCTTCCGGCATGGCCGAGCCGAAATTGTGCTTGATGCGGCTTTGGGTGTCGTTGCCCTTTTCCTGGCCGATAAAGGCGATGGGGCGGCCGCGGAAACGCGCCAGCCCCGCCACCACCGCCTGGTCTTCGCCAAAGCTGCGGTCGCCGGCCAGCGGAGTGAAATCTTCCAGGATGTGGCGAGCATAATCGAGGAAATGCGGACGGCCCGGATGACGCGCCACCTGCACCTTCTGCCAGGGCGTCAGCCGCGCAT
>CANGRN010000248.1 GCA_947455695.1 Alphaproteobacteria bacterium | reverse complement strand
TGGACCATGCACTCAAAGGCGAGTCGCTGAATGTGGACGCCCGTCACGTGCAGCCCTTCCTGACCCACAAGCTGTCGCGCACCGTCAATGCCGCCCTGACCATCACGCCGCTGGAAGGCGCCGTGGAGCTGATCGCCGGCTGACATAACGTCAGTAAGCCAATATTTACCGTGCAGGCGTAGATTTTCCACTTCTTGGGACGCTGATTTTCCGGCGCCCGCATTGATTGGAGTCGGGTGGCTCCGGGGAATTTCGCCCATGAAACATTGCCTGGTCGTGGACGACAGCCGCGTGATCCGCACGGTCGCGCGCCGCATCATGGAAGAGCTGCACTATTCGGTGGAAGAAGCCGAAGACGGCATGACGGCCCTGCGCGCCGTGCGCGAAAAGATGCCCGACCTGATTTTCCTGGACTGGAACCTGCCCACCATGAAGGGCGTGGACTTCGTCAAGAGCGTGCGTGGGCAACAGGAAGGCGGCCATCCGGTCATCCTGTTCTGCACCACCGAAGCCGACTCCACCGAGATCGCCAATGCCATGGCGGCCGGCGCCAATGAATATGTCATGAAGCCGTTCGACGGCGCCGGCGTCCGCGCCAAGCTGGCCGATATCGGCGTCACGATCTGAGCGCCATGGCGCCCGACGAATTTTCCTTTCTCGCCCGCCTGCTGCGCCGCCGCTGCGGCCTGTCGCTGACCCCCGACAAGAAAGCGCTGGCCACCCGCCGCCTGGCGCCGGTGATGCGCCGCTTCGACTTCAAGGACATGGCCAGCCTGATCGGCGAATTGCGGCTGGGGCGCGAAGCGCTGGCCGATGCGGTGACCGAGGCCATGACCGTCAATGAGAGCAGCTTCTTCCGCGATGCCCCGATGTTTCGCACGCTGCGCGAGACCGTGCTGCCGCGCCTGGCGGCGGCGCGCGGCGGCGACAAGCGGCTGCGCATCTGGTCGGCGGCCTGTGCCGCGGGCCAGGAAGCCTATTCCATCGCCATCCTGCTGTCGGAAATGGGCCTGGCCCGCGAGGGCTGGAACATCGATCTGATCGCCACCGACCTGTCGGGTGAAGCCATCGCGCGCGCCGAGGCCGGCCGCTATGCCAGTTGCGAGATCGAGCGGGGCCTGGATCCCCATGCCATGCGCTATTTCCGCCGCGAACGGTCCGAATGGCTGGTGGATGCCAGCCTGCGCCGCATGGTGACGTTCAGGCGCTTCAACCTTCTGGATTCCTTCGGCTGGCTGGACGAGATGGACCTGGTGTTCTGCCGCAATGTGCTGATGTATTTCGACACCGCCACGCGGATGGATGTGCTGCACCGCATCGCCGACACCATGGTGCCGGACGGGCTCCTGCTGCTCGGCGAAAATGAAACGCCGGGCCGCGCCGGCTTTGCGCCCAGCGCCGAGGGGCCGGGCTTTTACACCAAGTCCCGCGCCGCCATTTTGCGTCTTGGCTAGGCCAGGCTTTTTCCGCTCAGGCGTTCCAGCACCTTGATAGGCGCGCGTTCCGGCTGCGCCATCTGCTCCACGTCCAGGTGGAAGGTCTGCTCCAGGGCAAATTCGCCGCCCATCGCCGCATGCAGCACCATGTCGGTGAAGACCATCCAGCAGCTTCCGGGTGGAAACGCGACTTTCTGATGCGGGCTGTTTTTCTGGAAAGCGTCGTCGAGCTTGGCGGTGTCATGCAGCGACAGCATCAGCTCGTCATACAGGCTGCGGCGGCCGCGGGTGACACCCAGCTTGTCGAACAGCCAGGACTTGCCGGGCATGTGAGGGCCGACCCTGGGCAGGAAGGTGCGCGCGAAATCCTCGAACGGCTCGCCGACATGCCAGTGGCGCGGCGAGGTTGGCGCGACATTGGCGAAGAAGCGCAGGATGCGGCGCCCCCGCATGGGACGGGAGGGAAAGGCATCCACGTGCAGCAGCCGGTCATCGCTGATCTTGGACTGGCTGCGGCCTTTCACCTGCACCGGGCGGTAGGATGTGCGGGCGCGCTCGATATCGCGATAAGGCAGAAGGCCGGCGACCAGCGATGACGTGCTGTCCGCGAAGCGCGCCATCATCGCCGCCAGGTCCTTGGCGGATTTGCCGGTCAGGGCGGTGGATTGCAGCTTGCCGCTGGGATCCAGCGAGATGTTCTTGGCCTTGCCGTCCGAGACACGTGCATCCAGGAATTGCTTTTCCTTTTCCGCCAGCGCGAAGGCCAGGTTCGGGAAAAACAGCACGGCGCCGCCTTCCAGGCCTGCGAGCGCGCGGGCCTTTATTTCCGGGGCATAGGGTCCGGTCCAGCTGGCGATGGGCAGCGTCTCAAGCATCCGTCAGGGCCTCATAGATCAGGGTGCGCAGGTCGCGGCGCAGTTTCACCCGCCGTGCGGTGTCCGTGATCACCTGGGCCATGAATATCACGGCCATGTCCTGGGCGGGGTCTACAAAGAAGGCGGTGGACGCCATGCCGCCCCAGGCGAATTCCCCGGCCGAGCCCGGAATGCCCACCCGCGCCGGGTCCAGGGTCACGGCCACGCCCAGCCCGAAGCCGATGCCGCGATAGCCGCTTTCGTTGAAGGCATCGGCGGCGGGCGACAGGTCGGCGATCTCCGCACCGCCGGGAAGCTGGTTGCGGGTCATCAGCGCCACGGTTTCGGGCTTTAGCAACCGCACTCCGTCCAGCTCGCCCTTGTTCAGCAACATGCGGCAGAAACGCAGATAATCGGCGGCCGTGCCGGCAAGGCCCCCGCCGCCGGATTCCAGCCTGGGCGGCGCAAAATAGTTGGCATTGGGGTAGGAATCGAAAAGCTCCAGTTTCGCGTCCTTCTGCACATAGCAGGCCGCAAAACGGCCCTGCTTGCTTTGAGGCAGCGCAAAATCGGTATCGGTCATTGTCAGCGGCGCCAGGATGTTTTGCCGCACAAAGTCCGCGTAGCCCTGGCCGGACACGATCTGCACCAGATACCCCAGCACGTCGGTCGCCACCGAATAGATCCAGTGATCGCCCGGCGAATATTCCAGCGGCAGGCTTGCCAGTTGCGCGATCATCGCGGGCAAGCCGCCCGGCGTATCCATTTCGGAAATGCGCAAGGCACGATAGGCGGCGTCGACCGGCGTGCGGTTGTGAAAGCCGTAGGTAAAGCCGGCGGTGTGGCGCATCAGGTCGCGCACGGTCATGGCACGCGAAGGGGTGCTGCCATCGGCCAGTTTCAGGTTGGCGAACTGCGGAATGAAGCGCGCCACCGGATCGTCCAGCCCGATGCGGCCCTGTTCCAGCAGCATCAGCAGCGCCACGCTGGTGACCGGCTTGGTCATGGAATACAGCCGGAATATCGCGTCCTCGCGCATGGGCGCGCGATTTTCGCGGTCGATCTCGCCCAGCAGGCTGAGATGGGCGATGGCGCCGCGCCGCCAGATCAGGGTCAGGGCGCCGGGCAGGGCGCCGGCCGCGATCTGGCCTTCCAGCATCTGCGGAATACGCGCCAGCTTTTGTTCCGAAAAACCCGATGCCGTGGTCATGGCTGCGGTTATACTAAGCCCCGTGATGAATGACAGGTCCCAAAACTGGCCGGCGATGACCCTGGCACAGGCGCATGCGCACCTGACCGCGCCGGGCGCCCCGTTCGAGACCGTGCCGGTGATGGTGCGCGGACAGGCGACGGTGGCGTGGAAGCATGTCCCCGCCACGGCGGCTGAAGCCTTTGCCCAGGCGCGCACCCATGGCGCGCGGGAACTCCTGGTCTATGGGCAGGAACGCGTCAGCTACGATGCGTTTGC
>CANGRN010000247.1 GCA_947455695.1 Alphaproteobacteria bacterium | reverse complement strand
GACGCCGCCGACCTGGTGGCCGATGCCAACAGCCCTGGCGCGCGCGACACGCGCGGTATCCTGGAAGGTCTGAAGGACGGCAAGTCCAAGAAAAAGGCGCTGATCCTGAACAAGATCGACGGCATGAAGCGTACGGACTTGCTGCCGCTGGTGGAAAAGTTTCATGCCGAAGGCGTGTTCGAGGACGTGTTCCTGATTTCCGCGCTGAAGGGCGAGGGCGTGGCCGATGTCGCCGCCTGGGTGGCCTCGCGCATGCCCGAAGGCCCGTGGCTTTATCCCGAAGACCAGGCGGCCGACATTCCGTCCCGGCTGCTGGCCGCCGAAGTGACGCGCGAGAAGATCTATCTGCGCCTGCATGACGAACTGCCTTATTCCAGCGCGGTGGAAACCGAGAAGTGGGAAGAGCGCCGCGATGGTTCGGTCAAGATCGACCAGGTGATCTATGTCCAGCGCGACGGCCAGAAGGCGATCGTGCTGGGCAAGAAGGGCGCCACCATCAAGACCATCGGTGAACTGGCGCGCACGGAGCTGGAAACCCTTTTCGGCCGCCGCGTCCACCTGTTCCTGTTCGTGAAGGTGCGCGAGGACTGGGACAATAACAGCGAGCATTACAAGGAAATCGGGCTCGATTTCCCCAATGAGTAGCCATGGAATGGTCTGACGACGCCATCGTGCTCTCGTCCCGCGCCCATGGGGAAACAGGCGCGGTCCTGGAATTGCTGACCCGCGATCATGGCCGCCATGCCGGTCTGGTGCGCGGCGGCGTCTCGCGGCGGATCAAGCCCTCGCTGCAACCGGGCAATGGTGTGCATGTCCAGTGGCGGGCGCGGCTGGAAGAACATCTGGGCAGCTTCACCTGCGAATTGTCGCGCGCCAGGGCTGGCGAACTGATGGACAGCCGCGATGCGCTGGCCGGTCTCAACGCCTTCACCGCCGTCACCTCCGCCGCCATGCCCGAGCGCGAAGCGCATGCCCAGGTATTCGCAGGCGGCGAAATCCTGCTGGAGGCCATGATGGCCGACGACGCGGCCCATTGGCTGCCGCTTTATGTGCGCTGGGAAGCGGGGCTGCTCGAGGCGCTGGGCTTTGGCCTGGATCTCAGCGAATGCGCCGCCACCGGCGCCCGGGAGGATCTGACCTATGTATCGCCCAAGACCGGCCGCGCGGTGTCGCGTGATGCCGCCGGCATCTATGCCAACCGGCTGTTCCGGTTGCCGGGATTTTTGCTGGGCAATGACAGCGACGAACCCCATCCGGGGGAAGTTGCGGCTGGCCTGGCGCTGACCGGCCATTTCCTGCTGGAACGGGTGCTGCGGCCGCATGGCAAGGAGATGCCGCCCGCCCGCCTGCGGTTGGACGCGATTGTCCTTAGTCCCTGAATTTGGGCGAATCAGAATAAAACCCACCCATGGTCGCCATCCCTGACGAAATCCGTTCCGAACCCCTGAGCAAGGCGCTGGCCGAGCGTTACCTGGCCTATGCCTTGTCCACCATCACCCAGCGCGCGCTGCCCGACGTGCGTGATGGGCTCAAGCCCGTGCATCGGCGCATCCTGTTCGGCATGCGGTTGCTGCGGCTGGATCCCGGCACCTCCTTCAAGAAGTCCGCCAAGGTGGTGGGCGATGTCATGGGCTCGTTCCATCCCCATGGCGACCAGGCGATCTATGACGCGCTGGTGCGCCTGGCCCAGGATTTTTCCGTGCGCTATCCGCTGGTGGATGGGCAGGGCAATTTCGGCAATGTCGATGGCGATAACGCCGCCGCCATGCGCTACACCGAAAGCCGGCTGACCGAAGCCGCGGCCGCGTTGCTTGCGGGGCTGGACGAAAATGCGGTGGACTTCCGCACCACCTATGACGGCGAAACCCTGGAGCCGGTGGTTCTGCCGGCCGCCTTCCCGAACCTGCTGGCCAATGGTTCCAATGGCATCGCGGTGGGCATGGCCACCTCCATCCCGCCCCACAATCTGGGCGAACTGTGTGCCGCCACCATCGCCCTGATCGAAAATCCCGCCATCCAGGATCGCAGCCTGCTCAAGCATGTGCGCGGTCCCGATTTTCCCACCGGCGGCATCCTGGTCGAGGACCCGGCGTCCATCGCCGAATCCTACAAGACCGGACGCGGCTCGTTCCGCGTGCGGGCGCGCTGGGAAAAGGAAGAAGGCAGTCGCGGCGCCTGGCAGATCGTCGTCACCGAGATTCCCTACCAGGTGCAGAAGTCCAAGCTGATCGAGCGCATCGCCGAACTGCTGGAACAGAAAAAGCTGCCGCTGCTGGACGACATCCATGACGAAAGCGCCGAGGACATCCGCATTGTCCTGACGCCCAAGAGCCGCACGGTCGAGCCGGAAATCCTGATGGAGCAGCTGTTCCGCGCCTCCGACCTGGAAGCGCGGCTGCCGCTGAACATGACGGTGCTGGACAAGGGCCTGGTGCCCAAGGTCATGGGCCTGAAAGAGGTGCTGGCCGCCTTCGCCGCCCATCGGCGCGAAGTGCTGGAGCGGCGTTCCGCCTTCCGGCTGGAAAAGATCCGGGCGCGGCTGGAAGTGCTGGAAGGCTATCTCGCCGTCTTCCTCAACCTGGACAAGGTCATCAAGATCATCCGCACCGAGGACGAGCCCAAGCCCAAGCTGATGAAGGCTTTCAGCCTGAACGAAGTGCAGGCCGACGCCATTCTCAACATGCGCCTGCGCAGCTTGCGCAAGCTGGAGGAAATGGAAATCCGCGGCGAGCACGACACTCTGACCAAGGAGCACAAGGACCTGACCAAATTGATGGGGTCGGAAAAGCTCAAGTCGGAACGCTTGATCGCAGAGCTGCGGGAAGTCGACGCCAAGTTCGGCCAGAAGACCGCGCTGGGCAAGCGCCGCACCGAGATCGCCAAGGCCGCCGAAGTGGCCGAGATGACGGCACTGGCCGAACATGTCGAGGAGCGCGCCAACCAGGTCGAGCGCGAACCCATCACGGTGGTCTGTTCCGCCAAGGGCTGGCTGCGGGCGCTGACCGGCCACAAGGAACAGTCCAAGGACGACAAGTATCGCGAAGGCGACCGCGCCCGCTTCTGGTTCAATGCCCACACCACCGACCAGATCATGCTGCTGGCCACCGATGGCCGCTTCTTCACGCTCGAAGGCTCCAAGCTCCCGGGCGGACGCGGCAATGGCGAGGCGATCCGCACCTTTATCGACCTGCCGCCCGACGCCGACATCGTCACCATGTTCGTGCATGTCCCGGGCCGCAAGCTTCTGGTCGCCGCCACGTCGGGCCACGGCTTCATCACCAATGAAGACGATGCGGTGGCGATGACCAAGAAGGGCAAGTCGGTGATGAATGTGAAGCCTGGTGTGGAAGCGGTGGTGTGCCGTCCCGCCGCCGGCGATTGCGTCGCCGTCGTGGGTGACAACCGCAAGCTGCTGATCTTCAAGATCGACGAGGTGCCGGAACTGGGCCGCGGGCAGGGCGTCTATCTGCAACGCTACAAGGATGGCGGGCTGGCGGATGCCACCACCTTCACCTGGAAGGCGGGATTGAAGGACGAGAACAACAAGCTGTTCGAGCCGTCCGAGTTGAAGGACTGGAAGGGCGAGCGCGCCCAGGCCGGCCGTATCGTACCGCGCGGCTGGTCGCGCGGCGGAAAATTCGGCGAAAACTAGCCAACCACATGGTTAACCGTACGGGTGGATAGTTCTGTCCCAGAACGGGACAGTTCTTTTTGCGTTCGCTATAGTCGGCGGGTCGCGCGCGCCCTCGGCTGTCATGTCTG
>CANGRN010000246.1 GCA_947455695.1 Alphaproteobacteria bacterium | reverse complement strand
AGAACCAGCCCCAGTCCACCGCATTGTCGAAATGCACGATCTTCTGGCTGTTTTCATAGCCGCGCAGGATGTCCACCACCTTGGCGCCCGCGAACAGGCGGTGGGTGACACTGGCTGACGCGCCGGGCGCGATGTTGCGCGCGCCCAGGCGATAATTGGCCTGGTAGGCATCGACGCCGGCAGGCGTCTTGGTACCCAGATAGCCGCCGTTGAAATTCTCGCCCTGGGGCGGCACCACGGCCGCCATCCAGTATTTGTCGGTGATGCCCACCCAGCCGCCCGTGGAGGAGAAGGTCTTGGCCGGGGTGCCGGCTTCCTTGAAGTCGCTGTACTTGGCGTCCACTTCGCTGCCATTGGCGACGCCGACAAAGCCGACATGCAGGTACATGCTGGCTTCGTCCGCCTGGATGCCCTGGCGTTCCACCACGCCATAGGGATAGAGCGTGGCCGGCGCGCCGCTCTTGTTGGCGACGCTGTCGGCGACGGTGAACATGTACTGGTCGTCGATGGCGATGACGCGGGTGAAGACCAGGCCATGGCCATTGTCCCAGGTCAGGGTCACCGGATGGCCGGGCGACAGGGTGCCCTCGCCGACCTGCGTCCATTGGCTGTTGTCGCTGGGCATATTGGCGGCGCCGACCCAGCCGAAGGTCGCCGAATAGGGATAGTTGGTGCTCTTGGGCGCCAGCAGAACGATTTCCGGCGACTTGGGGTTCACCGTCTCGTGGTAATTCTTCAGGCGAAGGTCATCCAGGCGCGCGCCCTTCAGCAGCAGCGAGCCATCCACCATCGGGGTGTCGATCACCACCCGCTTGCCGCCCACCTTCAACGCCGCTTCGCGTGTCATGTGGCTGGTGCCGGTGGCGATGCCCGGCAGCACCGGCGCGGCGGCGGGCTTGGTCTTTTCCTGATGCGTCAGCGCGGCCTGGCGCGCCTGCTCCGCCTTCATCGAGGGGGTGGCGACGAAATACTGCCAGACGAACAGCACCGCCGCCGCCAGGAAGATGGCCACAAAGACGTTCTTGTTGTTGTTCATGGGGTCCGCTGAATTTGACGCTTGGGAACAGGATCGAAGCCCGACGAACCGCCGAGCCAGGTGATGGGATGGCAGCGCGACAGGCGCCGGATGGTAAGCCACACGCCCTTGACGGGGCCGTGATGTGCCAAGGCTTCCAGCGCATAGACCGAGCAGCTGGGGGTGAAACGGCAGGCATTGGGCATCAAGGGCGAGATCACCGCGCGATAGACGCGGATGGGCGCGGACAAAATCGCGATGGCGAGTTTACGCATGACCCTCTCCGGCATTCGCGTCCAGCTTCTTGTGCGCCGCCTTCAGGGCCGTGGTGATGTCGGACAACAGGGCCGGGAACGGACGCGCCACGCAGGTTCCGCGCGCGACCAGAACATAGTCATGCCCCACCCGTCCCAAAAGGGGCAGGACTTCCTTTGCGGCGGCACGCAACCGGCGCTTGGCGCGGTTGCGGGCCACGGCATTGCCGATCTTCTTGCTGGCGGTGAAGCCGATGCGCAGCCGCCCGGGCAGGGCTTCGGGTTCCGGCGTGGGGCAGGTTTCCAAAGTGACGGCGCCTTCGACGCGGCGGATTCCCCGCGCCGCTCGCAGAAAGTCGGCACGTTTCTTCAGATGATCCAATCGAGAAGGCGTCCCTGGGGCGCCCGGTTCGGCTATCAGGCCGACAGCTTCTTGCGGCCGCTGGAGCGGCGGCGGTTCAGGACCTTGCGGCCACCGGCGGTCGCCATGCGCGAACGGAAGCCATGGCGGCGCTTGCGGACCAGTTTGCTGGGCTGATAGGTGCGCTTCATGACGTCAGGCTCCGAAAAGGCCCATCGGGGGCCGGAAAGAGCGGGGTTTTTAGGGGGCGGCCCCCGCCCTGTCAACGCGCACCATAGACCAAGTGCGGGATTGTAATATTATTTCAATAAGGGGGCTGATTGTCCCTTAATCCCCCAAGGCAATGCCGTCCCGGCGGGGGTCGGCGGCCCCGATATAGCCCCCTTTGACCTTCTGGATGCCGTGCAGGCCGCTGCCCTCGACCTGGGGCACTTGGACGGTGTGGCCCATGGCGGTCAACTGGGCCGCCAGCTGGTCGGAGGTGGGCGAGCGCTCCAGCAGGGTGTTGCCGTTCATGTTGATCTCATGGGGCATGGAAATCGCCTCCTTGGGACTCATCTTGGCGTCCAGGATGCCAATCAGAATCTGGGCGACATAATCGATGATCGCGGGGCCGCCCGGCGATCCCACCGAAACCAGGAAGTTCCCTTTCTTGTCGAACACGATGGTGGGCGACATGGCCGACAGCGGCAGCTTGCCGGGCGCCGGCGCATTGGCCACCGGCTTGCCGTCGCGCACCGGCTGGAAGGAGAAGTCGGTGAGCGTGTTGTTGAGCATGAAGCCCCTGGTCATGATTTCGGCGCCGAACACCGATTCCACCGAAGTGGTCATGGCGATGACTTCGCCCGAATCATCCACGATGGTCATGTGGCTGGTGCCGTGCAGAACCGGCGAGACCTGCGGCGCCAGCGCGGCATGCTTCTGCGGCGGATTGCCGGCGGTGGCGGTGCCCATGTCCTTGGCGGGGTCGATCAGCGCGGCGCGGCTTTGCACATAGCCCTGGTCGGTGAGGCCGCGGATCGGCACATCCACAAAGGCCGGATCGCCCAGATACATGGCGCGGTCGGCATAGGCCAGGCGGCTGGCTTGCGCGCACCGATGCGCGCCGCTGACGGTGTTGGGGGTCAGTTGCTCCGGCGTGTAACGCTGCAGCATCCCCAGGATCTGCAGCACCGCGATGCCGCCGGACGAAGGCGGGCCCATCGAGCAAATCCGGTACTGGCGATAGGGACCGCACACGGGCGCGCGCTCTTTGGCCTGATAGTTCGCCAGGTCCGCGAGCGTCATGCCGCCCGTCTGGCGCGGCGCATGCTGCACCTTGTCCACGATCGCCTGGGCGATCTCGCCCTTGTAGAATCCGTCCGGACCTTCGGCGGCGATCTTGCGCAAGGTCGCGGCATATTCGGCGTTCTTGTAAATCTCGCCTTCGGCCAGGGGCGTACCGTCGGCGTGATAGAAGTGCGCCTTCAGGTCCGGCATGTTGGCGCCGCGGGTGAAGTTCCGAATCGTGCGCGCCAGCTTGGGTCCGACGGGAAAGCCGTCATCCGCCAGCTTGATGGCGGGCTCGAGCAGTTTGGCCCAGGGCAGCTTGCCGTATTTCTTGTGCGCCAGCGCCAGCATCTTCACCACGCCGGGAATGCCCACCGACAAGCCGCCGGGAATGGCGTCGGGCTTGGTGCGCGGCTGGCCGTTCGCATCCAGGAACATGGTGGGCGTGGCCGAGGCCGGCGCCATTTCGCGGCCGTCAAAGCTGGTGGTGCGCTTTGTCCTGGGATCATAGACCAGCATGAAGGCGCCACCGCCGATGCCCGATGATTCCGGCTCGACCAGGCCCAGCACCATCTGTGTGGCGATGGCCGCGTCCACCGCGCTGCCGCCGGCGCGCATCATGGCAAGACCGGCCTCGGCCGCATGCGGATTGGCTGCGGCGATCATGTGACGCTTGGCGACGGTTTCCGTCACCTGGGCCTGCGCCGGCAGAGTACCGAGGATCAGCGCGGCCGCGAGAAGCGTTTTCAGACTGGAATTCAAAAGCTTCATCGCGGCCTCAACAGAAATCGCGAGGATGGTATGCGCCTTGACCTTAGTGTCACAAATGAAAAAGCCCCGCTGCGACAGCGGGGCTTTTCTTTATGAGTT
>CANGRN010000245.1 GCA_947455695.1 Alphaproteobacteria bacterium | reverse complement strand
CTGGTCACCTTCATGATCAGCGGCCCGGTGGTGGTGCAGGTTCTGGAAGGCGAGAATGCCATCGCCAAGAACCGCGAAGTGATGGGCGCGACCAATCCCGCCAATGCCGAGGCCGGCACCATCCGCAAGGAATTCGCCGAATCGATCGAAGCCAACTCGGTGCACGGTTCGGACGCTCCGGAGACTGCCGCCAACGAGATCAAGTTCTTCTTCCGCGATCTCGACATCGTCGGCTAAGTCCGAGCATCAATCCTGACTGCAAAAGGCCCTCGCATCGCGGGGGCCTTTTTGTTTCTGGTCACAAAAGCGGCGCGCCGCCTTTCTGTGCAGGCAGATTGCAGAACCGCAATGCAAGCCGCCGCGCTTGCGTGATGTGCGCGGCAATGAGAGCGTATGGCCATGCAGGGCAAGACCGTCATCATCACGGGCGCCACCTCGGGCATCGGCGAGGTTGCCGCCATCCGCCTGGCGGAGCAGGGCGCGCGCATCGTCTTCACCGCCCGCGACAAGGTGCGCGCCGACGCCACGATGGCGGCGCTGCGCAAGGCCAACCCCGTTGCGGACCATGCCGTGCACATGGCGGACCTTTCCACTCTGGCCGAAATGAAGCGCGTGGGCAGAATCCTGGCGCAGGAACCCCAGATCGATGTGCTGGTGAACAATGCCGGCGCGCTGTTCAACAAGCGCCAGGAAACAGCCGATGGGCTGGAGATGACCTTTGCCCTGAATCACATGGGCTATTTCGTCATCACCAACATCCTGCTGAACAAGCTGGGGCCCGGCGCCCGCATCGTCACGGTGGCGTCCAACGCCCATCGCGGCGCCAAGCTCAAATTCGACGACCTGCAATCGACCCGCGGCTATGTCGGCTTTCCGGTTTATTCGAAGAGCAAGCTGGCCAACATCCTGTTCAATCGCGAACTGGCGCGGCGCGCGCCGCAAGGCGTCATCGCCAATGCGCTGCACCCCGGCGTTGTCGCCACCCGCTTTGGCGACAATTCGGGCGGACTGATGCGCACGGTGCTGAAGGTGGCCAAGCCGATCGGCGCCATCTCGCCGGAAGAAGGCGCCAGGACCATCATCTACCTGGCATCGTCGCCCGACGTCGCCGGGGTGACGGGGGAATATTTCTTCGAGTGCAAGCCCGCCACACCGACGGCGGAAGCGCGCAATGACGCCGACGCCAGGCGGCTGTGGGAGATGTCGGAAGCGATCGCGGGGGCGTTATGATTACCGAACATGGCCACAAGGTCGTCCAGGCGGTCCTGCTGTTTTTCTCGGTCTACATGCTGTGGGGCTTCGGTGTTTCCTGGCGCGACACCTTGCCGGGCGGCGCCATCAAGACCACGACCTACACGCTCTATCGCACCGTGCCGCCGCCGCCGGAAGGCCCGCGCTTCTGCACCTTCGTGACGGCCGGAACATATGGCGCTGTGGGACCGTGCAATTTCGTGCCGCCATTTGTCTGGTGGCTGGAAAAGCGCTACCGCGAGAAGAATTACACCATCACGCTGTGAAGACGGCGAGCCCGTTCTTCAGTGCGACTTTATCGGATGCCAGCAGCTTCAGCGCTTCGGGATAAAGCTTCAGCTCCACTTCCAGCACCCGGTCCGCCAGCATTTGCGGCGTGTCGTCGGGGTGTACCGGAACGGTCGCCTGGGCGATCACGGGGCCGGCATCCAGTTCCGGCACCACGAAATGCACGGACGCGCCGGACAAGGCTTCCTTCGCCTCGATCACCCGTTCATGCACCCTGGTGCCCTTGTAGGCGGGCAGCAGGGAGGGGTGGATGTTGATCAGCTTGCCTTCCCAGCCGCGCACAAAACCGTCGGAGAGGATGCGCATGAAACCGGCCAGCACCACGATATCGGGCCGGGCGCCGCGCAGCGCCACGTCCAGCTCGCCGTCAAAGGCTTCGCGGGTCTTGCCGTTGTGGGGGATGACTTGCGTGGCAATGCCCGCGGCGCGCGCCTTGTCCAGTCCGGCGGCGCCTTCGACGTTGGAAATGACCAGCACGATCTGATAGCTGCCGTCCTGCGCCGCGATCAGGGCGGAGAGATTGCTGCCGCGCCCGGAGATCAGGACCGCGACGCGCTTCAAAGTTTCAAGGCCCCGCGATACACGACCTTGGCTTCGCCGCTGCCGGGCACCAGCTTGCCGATCCGCACCGCGCGGTCACCGGCCTCCTGGAAGGCGTCGATGACATGGCCGGCATTCTTTTCATCGGCCACCGCCACCATGCCGATGCCGCAGTTGAAGGTGCGCAGCATTTCGCTTTCGGAGATGGCGGCCTGTTTGGCCAGCCACTGGAACACCGGCAGCACGGTGATGGCGGAAAGATCCACCTCGCCGTCCAGCCCTTCGGGCAGGCAGCGCGGCAGATTGTCGGTGATGCCGCCGCCGGTGATATGGGCCAGGCCCTTCACGCCGCCGGTCTGCATGGCTTCCAGCGCGGCGCGCACATAAAGCCGGGTCGGCGTCAGCAGCGCTTCGCCAAGGGATTTTCCCGCGGCGAACGGCGCCGCATCGCCCAGCGACAGGCCGCTTTTTTCCACCACCTTGCGCACCAGCGAATAGCCGTTGGAATGCACACCGGACGAGGCCACGCCGATCAGCACGTCGCCCGCCTTCATCGTATCCAGCTTGGGCAGGATGGCGTCCCGTTCCACCGCGCCCACCGCAAAGCCCGCCAGGTCGAAATCGCCCTTGGCATAGAGGCCCGGCATCTCGGCGGTCTCGCCGCCGATCAGGGCGCAGCCCGATTCCTTGCAGGCCCGCGCGATGCCTTCCACCGTTACGGCGGCGGCCTCCACGTCCAGCTTGCCGGTGGCGTAATAGTCCAGAAAGAAAAGCGGCTCGGCGCCCTGCACCACGATGTCGTTGACGCACATGGCGACCAGGTCCTGGCCGATATCCGCGAAGCGCCGGGTGTCGATCGCCAGTTTCAGCTTGGTGCCCACCCCGTCGGTTCCCGACACCAGGATGGGGTCCTTGAACCCGGCCGCTTTCAGGTCGAACAGCCCGCCAAAACCGCCCAGGTCGGCGTCGGCGCCGCGGCGGCGGGTGGATTTGGCGGCCGGACCGATGCGGTCGACCAGCGCCTCGCCGGCGTCGATGTCCACGCCGGCGTCTTTGTAGGTCAGGCCTTTTTCAGGATCGGGCATGGCTTTCGTTTAAGGGCAGGGTGGGACGGGTGCAAGGCGGGCGCTGCGGCGGCCCACAGGACCGGTATTTTTCCTGTCTTGGCATGTATTTAGGTGCCTTCCTCCGGTCATCATGGGCCGGTATAGTCGCGCCGCTCAACACAGGCTGTCCATGACCGTTCGCGCACTCTTCTTCTTTGCCGCTGCCCTTTTGCTGGCAGCCCCCGCTTCAGCCCAGGATTCGCTCTATACGGTTTCGGGTGTCCATGTGGATGCGGGCGCGGCCTCCACCACCGAGGCGTTCAATGCTGCCATCGCCCAGGGGCGCGGCCGGGCGTTCCAGATCCTGTTCCGCCGCCTGACCCGCCAGGCCGACTGGGCCAAGCAGCCGGCGCTGGATGCCCAGACCCTGGTGCGCATGGCGCGGGGCTTCACCGTCGCCAATGAGCGGCGCTCCACCACCCGCTATGTCGCGGACGTCACCTACATGTTCAATCCCGATGCGGTGGCGCGTGCGCTGCGCGCCGCCCAGATCGCCTATTCCCAGGCGCCGGTGCGCCGCATCCTGGTGATCCCCATGTCGCCCAATGTCAGCCATGGCCCCTGGGCCGCGGCGCTGCAGGCCCCGGCCTTCAAGGATTCGCTGGTGCCCTT
>CANGRN010000244.1 GCA_947455695.1 Alphaproteobacteria bacterium | reverse complement strand
AGCAGATCGACGCCATCCAGCTGGCCCATGTGCTGAACAATTACCTGGACGGCATGACCAATATTGTCATGAAGCATGGCGGCATGGTGGACAAGTTCATCGGCGATGCGGTTTTCGCCATTTTCAATGCGCCGCTGGATCTTGCCGATCACCAGTCCAAGGCGGTGCGCTGCATGTTGGAGATGGACACGTTCAGCGAGGAGTACCGCAGGAAGCAGCATACCCAGGGCGTGCCCCTGGGTGTCACCCGCATCGGCGTGCATACCGGCGTGGCGGTGGTGGGCAATTTCGGCAGCCATGCCCGCTTCACCTATACGGCGTCCGGTGACGCGGTGAATACCGCCGCGCGGCTGGAGGGCATCAACAAGTATTTCGGCACCCGGCTGTGCGTCAGCGGCGTCACCCGCGCAGCCTGCACCGATATTCCGTTCCGCCCCATCATCTCGGCCATCGTCAAGGGCAAGACCACGGCGCTCGACCTGTGGGAGCCGCTGCATGGCGGGCTCTGGGAACAGACGTTCCTGCAACGCTATCAGCAGGCCTATGACAGCATGACGGGGGGCGATGGCATGCTGTTCGGCGAGCTGGACGCTTCGGGGTCCGACGACTATCTGGTGAAGCTGCATGTCGGCCGCCTGAAAAAGGGCGAAACCGGCACCGAATTGAAGATGACGGAAAAATAGGCGTTAACGCCTTTTTTCCTGTATGACCCCCGCCATGAGCGTTTCGCGCGACCGATTGCAGGAGCTGTTCGACTTGGGCCTTGCCGCGCACCAGCGCGGTGATGTGGCGGGCGCCGAACGGCTGTACCAGCAGGTGCTGCTGCTCGAGCCTTCCGCCTTCGCGCCGCGTCACATGCTGGGGGTGATCCGCTTCCAGCAGGGCCGCCATGACGCCGCCATCGAACTGATCAGCGCCGCGTTGAAGCAGAACCCCGCGATACCCGATGCCTGGATCAACTTGGGCCATGTACAGTCCGCTTTGGGCCGGCGCGAAGAGGCCGCTGACAGCTATGGCCGTGCCCTGGCGCTGGCGCCCGGCAATATCGAAGCGCTGCACAATCGGGGCAACATGCTGCGCGAGCTGAAGCGCTTTGATGCGGCGCTGGCGGACTATGACGCCGTGCTGGCGGCCCGGCCGGACCTGGCGGAAACCTGGACGGTGCGCGGCGCGGCCTTGTCGGAGATGGGCCGCCCGCAAGACGCTCTGGAAAGCGCGGATCGGGCGCTGAAGCTGCAACCCAATTTGGTGGCCGCGCTGAGCAATCGCGGTTTTGCCTTGCGCGAATTGGCGCGGTTCGATGACGCGTTGGAGACGTTGGACCGCGCGCTGGCGCTGCAGCCCGGCCATGCGGCGGCCCTGGCCAATCGCGGCAAGGTGCTGAGCGAAATGAACCGCCTGGAGGAAAGCTTTGCGTCTTTTCGTACGGCGGCCGGGCAGGCCTTTGGCGGTGACAAGCCGGACGGCGCCAAGCTGGCGCATGAGAAAAGGCATGACCAGGAACAGGCCGATTGGCGCACGGCACAGGGCCAAACCGCGCGCATCGCCGGCGGGGAGCGGCTGGCGGGCCGCGCAGTCAATCCCCTGAATGCGCAAGCCGCTGCAAGGACCTGGGCGGACAGCGACCCGAAAATCGTGGTGATCGACAATCTGCTCACCGATGAAGCGCTGGCGGCGCTGCGCCGCTACACGCTGGGCTCGCGGATCTGGCACACCGCCTATCTCCAGGGATATCTCGGCGCTTTTCCGGAATCCGGCTTTGCCGCCCCGCTGCTGGCGCAGGTGGCCGAAGAACTCAGCGCCACGTTCCAGGAGATCTTTGCGCGTCACCCCCTGCGCTATCACTGGGCCTTCAAATACGACAGCACCCTGGACGGCATCGGCATCCATGCCGATGAAGCGGCGGTGAATGTGAATTTCTGGATCACCCCGGACGCGGCCAACCTGGATGCGCAAGTCGGCGGGCTGGTGATCTGGGACAAGGCGGCGCCGCTGGAATGGGATTTCGCCAAGTTCAACGCCGATGAAAGCGCCGCGTATGCCTACCTGGAAGAGCAGGGCGCTAAAACTGTGACGGTACCGTATCGCGCCAACCGGGCGGTGATCTTCGATTCCAACCTGTTTCACAAGACCGACCGCATCACCTTCGCGGAGGGCTATGAGAACCGGCGCATCAATATCACCATGCTGTATGGACGCCGCCAGCGCGCCTGAACCGGAACTTTGGCAGCACGGGGACGTTGCAACCCCATGCTGCCCAGTCACGACCCGCGCAGGAGTGCCCGTGCCGCCGGCCTCCGATACATCAGTGACGAAAGCCTGCCGGGCATCACCCGCCACGGCGCGCCGGGCCGCTTCCACTATAAAAGGCCTGACGGCAGTCTGGTGCGGGACAAGTCCACGCTGAACCGCATCAAGGCGCTGGTGATTCCTCCGGCCTTGAAGAATGTGTGGATCGCACCTTTTGCCAACGCCCATCTGATGGCGACGGGCCGCGATGCGCGGGGCCGCACGCAGTATCGCTATCACCCGGGTTTTGCGGCGGTGCGTGACGCCGACAAGTATGCCCACCTGGCGCATTTCGCCGCCAGCCTGCCGGCCATCCGGCGGCGGCGGAAAGCCGATATGGCGCGCCCGGGCCTGCCGCGCGAGAAGATACTGGCCACCATCGTCACCCTGCTGGAAGGAACCCTGATCCGCATCGGCAATGAGGATTATGCCCGCACCAACAACAGTTTCGGGCTGACGACCCTGCGCAACCGGCATGTGAAGGTGAAAGGCGCGCAGTTGCGCTTCCTGTTTAAGGGCAAGAGCGGCAAGCAGTGGAGCCTTTCGGTCCAGGACCGCCGCGTCGCGCGGGTGATCCGCTCCTGCCAGGAATTGCCGGGCCAGCATCTGTTCGAATATCGCAGCGATGACGGTGGGGTGCATGCAGTCTCGTCCACCGACGTCAACAATTATTTGCGCGAGATTGCCGGCGCGGAAATTTCCGCCAAGGATTTCCGCACTTGGGCGGGCACGGTCAAGGCCGCCATGGCTTTGCGTGATCTGGGCGAAGGCGGCAAGGAAGCGGTGCGCGCGGTGGTCGCTGCTGTCACCGAGGAACTTGGCAATACCGTCGCGGTCTGCCGCAAATGCTACATCCACCCCCAGATCATCTCCGAATTCGGAGCTGGCGCATTGCGATTGCGCGTGTCGCCGCGCGGACGCGGCGGCCTCAGCGCCGCTGAACATGCGGTGCTGGCTTATTTGCGCCGCCAGGGTCTGGCCAAAGCGGCCTGAATCGCAATTTCTGTCTCAAAATGTTTGAAACGGCCTAATTGTCCTGCGTGCGGCGGCCCGGCGTATACTCCGTACACGGATAGTAATACCTTTTTATGCCCTGATGCCCCGTGCAGTCCGCTCAAAACACGGGCAGGCAAGGGGGGCGAAAGCTGCGCTGCACTGCAGTATGGACAAATAACAGAACAATGACTGCCCAAAAAAAGTAATCCTGCTCACGAATACAGCAGTTTTGAAGTCGCGAAAGTGGTCGGCAAAGATAGTTTCTCCATTGGTAATATAAAGACATAAAATATCTCATAAAATATTTATACGACATATAATGACTAAAATAGACCATTTCGATGCATAATTGCCACGTCGCTCTTTGGTCATAAACATCCTCTCCAGAATCCGATTTACGCAATTGCGCAGTTAGACCTACGGTCATCGCAACATCTTGCACTGCACAAAAAAAAGAACGTCAGAGGGAAATAAGCAGGAAGGAACCAAACCAACTTCGCGCGAGCGAAACATCCGGGGGT
>CANGRN010000243.1 GCA_947455695.1 Alphaproteobacteria bacterium | reverse complement strand
GCTTTTTTCATAGGGTAGACATTTTCCACCCCCGGGAAGGTCCTGTTGCGCACGTCCCGGGCATAGGCTTCCACCGCCGCCTCGATGGCCGGGCCCAGCTGGGCATACTGGCGCACGAATTTGGGCGGGTTGGGATTGAGGCCCAGCATGTCTTCCATCACCAGAACCTGGCCGTCGCAGACCGAGCTGGCACCGATGCCGATGGTGGGAATGGCGATCAGCTGCGTGATCTTGGCGGCCAGGGGTTCGGCCATGCCTTCCAGCACCACGGCAAAGGCGCCGGCGTCCGATACGGCATGCGCATCGGCGATCAGCGCCGGCCATTCATTTTCTTCGCGGCCCACGGTGCGGAAGCCGCCCTTCACATGCACCATCTGCGGGGTGAGCCCGATATGGCCCATCACCGGAATGCCGCGCTGGGTCAGATAGGCAATGGTTTCGGCCATTCGCGCGCCGCCTTCCAGCTTCACCGCGGTGGCGCCAGTTTCCTGCATGACGCGGGCAGCATTGCGGAACGCCACAGCCGGGCTTTCCTCGTAGCTGCCGAACGGCATGTCCACCGTGACCAGGGCGCGTCGGGAGCCGCGCATCACCGCCTTGGCGTGGGTGATCATCATGTCCAGGGTCACGCCCACGGTGGTTTCCAGCCCATGCATCACCATGCCCAAGCTGTCGCCCACCAGCATGATGTCGACATGGCTGTCGAGCAGCTTGGCGGTATGGGCGTGATAGCAGGTGAGGCAGACAACGGGCTGGCCACCCTTGTGCGCGCGGATCTGCGGCACCGTGATACGCGCAAGCTGGGTCTGGACGGACATGGTGTCCTCCTGTTGGGCGCGGGGACCATAGCCCAGTTGGGCTTTCAGAAATAATCGCGGCTGGGATGCTTGACGGGCAGGGCTGGGCCTTGATAGTTAAGTATATGCTTAACTGTCAGCTGGACAGGACGTTTGCTGCCTTGGCCGACCCGGCACGCCGGGCCATCGTCGAACGGCTGGTCACGGGCCCCGCCACGGTCAGTGAGCTGGCCCGGCCCCTGCCCATGTCGTTGCCTGCGGTGATGCTGCACCTGAAGGTTCTGGAAGAGTCCGGGATGGTGAAAAGCGAAAAGCTCGGACGTGTGCGCACCTGCCGGATCGACCCCGCCATGCTGAGCCAGGCCGAGATCTGGGTCGCCGAGCGGCGGGCCATGTGGGAACGCAATCTGGACCGGCTGGGCGCCTATCTGGACGAAACGGAGGACGGACAATGAGAAAGCTGATTTCCCTGATGCATGTGTCGCTGGACGGCTATTGCGGCGGCCCCAAGGGCGAAATGGACTGGATCAGCATGAATGATGCGATCTTCGCCGACGCAGGCGAGGTGATCCACACAGCCGGCGCGGCGGTCTATAGCCGCGTCACCCATGACATGATGCGCGGCTACTGGCCGAACATGCTGGGAAAGCCGGATTCACCCGCGGTGCGCCATGCCCGCTGGGTGGAGCAAATCCCCAAGATCACCTTTTCGCGCACCATGGAAAGCAGCGACTGGAACAATGTCCAGCTGCGGCGCGAGGCGAAGGAAATCCTCGAGGACAAGAAGGGCGAAGGCAAAGACCTTTTGATCTTCGGCAGTCCCGGCCTGGTGCATTCCTTTCTGGAACTGGATGCCATCGATGAGTTCTGGATATTCCAGAATCCCATCCTGCTGGGCACCGGCATTCCCTATTTCCAGGGCGCGGTGAAGACCAAGCTGAAACTCAAGGCCCAGAAGAGTTTCGACAATGGCGTGATCCGCCTGCATTACGTCAAGGAGAGCGCCTGATGCGATCTGTCACCCATGCCAGCTTCACCATCACCCGGAACTGGAAGCATGCCCCGGAACGTGTCTTCCAGGCCTTTGCCACCGAGGAGGGCAAGCGCAAATGGTTCACCGGCCCGCCGGGGTTTGAACAACACGAAAAAAGTTTCGATTTCCGCGAAGGCGGGCGCGAGACACTCAGCGGCAAGCATTCCAGCGGCATGGTGACGGCGTTCGACTGCGTTTATCGCGACATCGTGCCGAATGAACGCATCGTCTACAGCTATGTCATGCACCTGGACGGCAGGAAGATTTCCGTCTCCCAGGCCTGTATCGAACTGACGCCGGAGAATGGCGGCACCAAACTGGTGCTGACCGAGTATGGCGACTACCTGGACGGCTATGACGATGCCGGCTCCCGCGAGCACGGCACCAACTGGCTGATCGATACGCTGGGCAAGTCGCTGGAGGCATGACGATGGACCTCAGGGAACAGGCAAAGGGCTATTATCGCGCCTATGAGCGGCACGACCGCGGCTTCATGGAGGCCAATCTGCGGCCCTAATTTACCTTCACCAGCCCATTCGATGATCGCATTGATCTGGCGGCCTGGTGGAAGCGCTGCTGGCCCGGGGAGCCATTGCACCAGAAGTTTGACTTTGTGTCGGTGGCGCAGGATGGCGAGAAGGTGCTCGTGGCTTACGAATGCACCATGCATTTTCCCAACACCACCCATCCCGACGCGCACTTCCGCAATGCCGAAGTGCTGACGTTCCAGGACGGCAAGCTGAAATCGGTGGAAGTGTTCTTCGGCGATCCGCCGCGCGGCCTGTCCCGCCACGCATTCGCGGTGCAGTCCGGCGCGGGCTAGTCACGCCGCGCCGCCACGCATCGCACGCAATGGGCTAGATCTTTTCGCCGTTGCGGTAGAACTGGGTTCCGATCTCGATCTTGCCGCGGCCCGTTTCCAGCCGGTGCTGGTTGGTGTCGCGCAGGGAATAGACGCAGCCGCAATATTCCTGCTGGTAGAATTCCTCGCGCTTGGAGATCTCGATCATGCGCGCCGAGCCGCCGCCCTTGCGCCAATTGTAGGTCCAGTATTTGACGCCGTCATACTTGCCGGCCGCGCGTTCGCCGCAACCGTTGATCTGGTTCATGTCCTTCCAGCGCGAGATACCGAGCGAAGATGTGATGACCGGGAAACCATTCTCATGGGCGTACAGCGCGGTGCGCTCGAACCGCATGTCGAAGCACATGGTGCAGCGGGCGCCGCGTTCCGGCTCCATCTCCAGCCCCTTGGCGCGGGCCATCCAGTTGTCGGCGTCATAATCGGCATCGATGAAGGCGATGCCGTGCTTTTCTGCGAACCGGATATTCTCGTTCTTGCGGATCTCGTATTCGCGCTTGGGATGGATGTTGGGATTGTAGAAGAAGATCGTGTAGTCGACGCCGCTGGCGGTCATCGCCTCCATCACCTCGCCCGAACAGGGGGCGCAGCAGGAATGCAGCAGCACCTTTTTGTGCCCGTCGGGGGGCGCCAGGATCGGGCGGTCGGTCATCGTTTCTCTTTATAACAAAAAGGCCGGTCTTTCGACCGGCCTTTTCATTTTGCGTGTCGAAAGCCTCAGGCTTCCGCGGGTTCTTCCTCGGTGGCTTCGGCCTTAGGGCCGGCGCCTTCCTCGAACAGTTCCTCGGCGGCAACCTTGGCTTCTTCGGCGTCGGTCTTTTCGGCCAGCACGTTCTCGCCGCGCGCCTGGCGCTCGGCTTCGTCTTCGCTGCGCGCGACATTGACGGTGATGTTCACCTTCACTTCGGGATGCAGCACGACGGGAAGCGTGAACAGGCCGATCGACTTGATCGCGACGCTGATATGGACCTGGTGACGGTCGACCTTGAAGCCGCCCTTCTCCATCTGGTCCGCGATGTCGCGCGGCGAGACCGAGCCATAGAGCTGGCCACGGTCGCCGGCCTGGCGGATCAGCACGAACTTCTGGCCGTCCAGCTTCTTGGCGATCTTGTCGGCTTCGCCCTTGCGCTGC
>CANGRN010000242.1 GCA_947455695.1 Alphaproteobacteria bacterium | reverse complement strand
GGACTTGAAGGAGTTGTTCCGGGTCGGGCGCTACTCTCTGTGCGTCGGTCTGGTGATGCTTGCCGGCTGCATTACCAGCGGGCGCCTCATTTCGCGCGCGATCGGGCCCGGCGAGTTCAGCGCGCTGTTCACCGAAGGACTGATTATCCTGGGATGGGTGGCGAACTGGCGGCCGATCGAGATTTTTCTGTATGACTGGTGGCCGATCGTCCGTCACCGCAACATGCTGAGGCGCCTGGCGCAGGCCGAAATCGTCATCAACCCGCGCTGATTTCAGTCGTGGCTTCCAGCCAGATAGGCGGCCACGGCCTTCATCTGCTCGGCCGGCATTTGCCAGACATGGCGGTTCATCGGTTCGGAAACGCGGATGCCCATGGCGAACGCCTGCATCGTCATCACCAGATATTCGCCATGCTGGCCGGCGAGCCTGGGGGCTTTGTCGCTCCCCTGGCCCTGCACGCCATGGCAACCCTGGCAGGCAGGAACAGGTCCTGCACCATTTTTGTAAATCTTCTCTCCCGCCCGGGCCAGGCCATCATGTGCGTGGCCGTCCGCCATGGGCGCCTGCCCGGCATAATAGTTGGCGATGGCCGCGATGACCTTGGTCTGCAGTTCCGGCGCGACGCTGCCCATATTGTGAATGGCACGCGGCGCCTCCCGCACGGGATAGCGCATGCTGTGCAATCGCGAGAAAATATAGGGCGCAAGCTGTCCGTTGAGCCGTGGCACCTTGGGATCGCCGCTGTTTCCGTCAGGGCCATGGCATGTCTGGCACGCTGTCTGCCGGATGCTCGCTGCGCGTGCGTCGATGTCCTTGTCGTCGGCCATCGCCGGCAGAACCAGAAGCGCCAGGCAACTGGCCAGAAGCAGGGTGGAAGACTTCATGCTGGGCGCCCGTCCTGAATAACTGCATCAAAGCCTGAGGATATAGCTTCCCCCGCGCCTTGATACGGATCAATTGTCAGCCTGCGCGTGAAATGCGCGCCTTAATGCGAAAGCAGGACGCAAAAATTGGGATCGAGCAAGACGTCCTGGGTCACGCCGCCGAAGATCCATTCTCCCAGCCGGTTGTGGCCATAGGCCCCGGCCACCAGGAGATCGCATTTGCGATCCAGCAGTTCGGCGTGCAGGTAGCCGGCCTCAAGTCTTTTTGTCCCCACGGCCATCGGCGTGGCACGTACGCCATGCTGGCCCAGCCAGGCAGCCACATCCCGGACGTGAGCCTCGGCGGCAGGCGCCTGGTCCTCGGACGTGACCTCCAGGATGGTGGCGTGACCCGCCGCCTTGAGAAGCGGCAGACCATCCGCTGCGGCCCGGCGCGCCTCCCGGCCATCCTTCCAGGCCAGGAAGACCTGCTGGAGCGGCAGGCTTTTGGTGCCCCGCGGCACGATCAGCACCGGCCGTCCGGCCCGGAAAGCGAGATCGCCGATATCGACCCGGCGGCTGTTGTCCAGCAGCGCGACACCAAGGTCGGGAGGCGTGATGATCAGGTCGGCACAACGCGCCTCGTCGGCGATATACGCGGCCAGCGAACCAAAGGTGATGGCGGAGCGCCATGCCGTCTCCCGCGCACGGCCCTTGAGAGCTGCCTCGAACTGCTGCCGGCAGGCGGACAATTCGCGCTTGATTTCGGCATGGTCGTAGGTCGAGATGTCGGGCATGACAAAACCCTCATCGACAAGGGGCTGGATGGGCTGGGCCGCGGCAATTCCAACAACCCTGGCCCCGAAACGCTCGGCCAGCTCGGCCGTGACATTGAGCAGGCCCGCATTGTCGCTGTTCAAATCCAGGTGCACCAAAAGCGTCTTGTAATCCATCAGACCCTCCATCGTGGAGAAGCAGAAGAACATGCTACGGTCATTCCGGCCTTGATCAGGCGCAAACCCGGGCACTTGATCCACCGCAAGTGCCGGACCTTCCCGGGATGCGAAGCTGGCGCCTTCGCCGTGAGAGAAAGATGGAAATGCAATCCGAACCCGACGCGACGGACCCGGCCGCAGGCACGCGCATGAGCATGGCCGCACGTGTCTGTGTCCTGATCGTCCTGGCAGGGGCCATATTGGCGCTGCTGGCGATATTCCATCTCGGCTTCTTTGCGCAGCCCTGATCATGGTGGACAACGAGCTTCAGAGAGTTGGCCTGTCGGCCGCCATCGGTCTGCTGATCGGTATCGAGCGCGGCTGGCAGGAACGAACGGCCCGCGACGGCACCCGGGTGGCCGGCATCCGAACCTATACGCTGATCAGCCTGCTGGGGGGCATCTGCGGCTTTATTGCGGGCTCGCCGCTGGCCATTGCGCTTTGCTTTCTGGGCTTTGCCCTGCCCTACGGCCTGTTGGAATGGCGACGGGCGCAGCGTTTGGAAAGCGTCTCCGCCACCAACCTGGTCGCCGGCCTGCTGACCTTCATCCTGGGCGTCTACGCCGTGGCCGGCAATATGATGGTCGCCGCAGCCACGACGGTGGTCATCACCGCGGTGCTGGCGGCACGGCGCAACCTGCATCTATTCCTGCAAAAGCTCACCTGGGTCGAATTGCGTGGCGCGCTCGGTCTTCTGGTCATGACCGTCGTTCTGCTGCCGATCTTGCCGGATCGCACCGTCGACCCCTGGAACACGCTCAATCCCCACCAGATCTGGCTGATGACGGTCATGGTTGGCGGCAGCTGTTATGCCGGCTATGCCGCGATCCGCATCGGGGGCCAGCACAAAGGGCTGCTGTTCGGCGGGATCATGGGCGGCCTGGCGACCTCCACCACCGTGACCTGGACATTCGCACGCATGTCACGGCACACGCCGGCGCTGATGCTGGACGTGCTGGCCGCCATTCTGGGCGCCTGGGTCACGTCCCTGTTGCGCATGACGGCGCTGGGCGTGGTTGTCGCGCCGGCACTGCTGGCGCCACTGGCGCCGCCCATTGCGGCTGCGTCCCTGCTTCTCCTGGTCTGCGCGGCCCTGGCCTATCGCTTTGCCGGACGCAGCAAGCCACATCCGCTGAAGCTGAGCGATCCGTTTGAGCTGGGCCTCATGCTGCGTTTTTGCGCGCTGCTGGTGGTCATCATGGTGGTGGCCAAGCTTCTGGCGTCCGTGCAAGGCGGGCTGTTCGCCCTGGGCGGCGTTTCAGGCCTGCTGGACGTGGACCCGATTACACTTTCGATGGCGCGCCTGTCCGGCAATGGCGTTACCGTGCAACTGGCCGCCAAGACCATCCTGATCGCGGCGGCCTCCAATGGCCTTGCCAAGGCGGTTCTGGGTCATGTTTTCGGAGGATGGCGGCTTGGACTCATGCTCTGGGGCGCGGCCCTGGCCGCGTTTTCGGCAGGCGCCCTGGCTTTCAGCGCGTTTGGATAAGCGCCGAGGTCAGCGTGCGGCGCGGCGCCCCGATCACCCCGCCCTTGCGGATGGTCTGGTTCGAATGGCCCGGGCGCAAGGACAGGTAGACATCGCCAAGCGCCGGCGAAGAGACCGTGGCGGTCGTGTCCACCGGCAGAAAAAGGTCATCCCGGATGCTGATTTCGGCGATGGCGCGATAGCCCGGCTGTTCCAGCGACAGGCCTGTGACGGAGCCGACCTTTGTGCCGGCCACCCGCACATCGCTTCCCAGGTTGAGGCCGGCCGCGTCGGCCAGGCTGACCCGCAGGGCATAGTCGCCCCAATGTCCGGTTCCGACCTGCAGCTTGAAGAAGACCACAAAGCCGATCGCCAGCAAGATCATCAGGGCTGCGATGATGGTTTCGAACATGTTGCCGCCACGGCGGCTGGTCACAGGCATGGGAAGAGCCATCAGTGCCACCTCACAAGAAAACCGCCGATCCTGGGCATGAGCG
>CANGRN010000241.1 GCA_947455695.1 Alphaproteobacteria bacterium | reverse complement strand
GCTTCCAGCATCCGCTCCGTCATCAGCCGTTCGGGCGCCAGGTACAAAAGCCGGGTCTCGCCCGCCGTCACCCGCAGCCAGGCGGCAATATTTTCATCGCGGTCGATGGAGGAATTGATTGTGTCGGCCGCCACTCCGGCCAGCCGCAGCGCGGCCACCTGGTCCTGCATCAGCGCCACCAGCGGCGAAACCACGATGGTCAGCCCGCCCAGCACCAGCGCCGGCACCTGGTAGCAGAGCGACTTGCCCGCGCCGGTCGGCATGACCGTCAAAACGGGGCGCCCGGCCAGTAGCGTCTCGATCGCCGTGGCCTGGCCGGGGCGAAAATCGTCAAAGCCGAACACGTCCTTGAGGATGCGCCGCTTGGGATCGTCGGAAATCGCGATTTGGTGATTCACGCGGCCTTATATCACGCCTGGCGGTTATCCAGCCGCCTGTGCAGCTTGCGGATGATGTCGCCGGCGGTTTGCTCGCAGATGCCCGGCACCACCGCATGCGCCAGCGCAGCCAGCCCCGCACCCAGCAACGGCAAGGCAAAGGACAGCGCCACGCGCTGATGCTGGAAATAGCTTTCGCCGACGCTGGCGGGATGAGACAGAAACAGCCGCCGAAACATCGCCAAACTCCTGTTGCGCCGCATCATTCTAGCGCAAATCAGCGGGCTTGTATGGCATACGGTTTGCCGGAATATTGGGCAGCAACAAATGGAGGGGATCATGAAAACAGCAATTCTCGGGGCGGCCTGCCTGATCATGTGCAGCAACACAGCCTTTGCCGCCAACGCGGTGCGTGCGCCGTTCGGTGCGCTGTCCGACGGCACAAAGATCGAAGCCGTGACCCTGACCAACGGCGCCGGCATGAGCGCCAAGATCATGACCCTGGGCGCCACGCTGCAATCGCTGGCGGTGCCGGACAAGGCCGGTCACAAGGATGACGTGGTGCTGGGCTATGACACCGCGCAGGAATATCTCACAAGGCCGAACTATTTCGGGGCCTCGGTGGGGCGCTATGCCAACCGCATCGCCAAGGGAAAATTCTCCCTCGATGGCAAGGGTTACACGCTGGTCACCAATGACGGCCCCAACTCGCTGCATGGCGGGCCCAAGGGCTTCGACAAGCGGGTGTGGAAGATCGACGCGGTCACCAGCGGCCCGGACGCCAGGGCGGTGTTCAGCTATGTCAGCGCCGATGGCGAAGAGGGCTTTCCCGGCGAACTGAAAGTCACCGCCACCTATTCCCTGAACGAGCAGAATGAGCTGAAGCTGGAATACAAGGCCACCACCTCAAAGCCGACGGTGCTGAACCTGACCAACCATTCCTATTTCAACCTGTCGGGCAATGACGCGCGCGACGTGATGGGCAACATGGTGACCCTGCATGCCGCCAAATTCACGCCCGTCGATGCGACCTTGATTCCCACCGGCGAACGCCGCGCCGTGGCGGGCTCGCCCTTCGACTTCCGTACGCCGCACAGGGTCGGCGATCGCATCCGCGACGCCCGCGACCAGCAGATCCGCTATGGCCGCGGCTATGACCACAACTTCATCGTTGACGGCGCCGCCGGGTCTTTGCGTCCCGCCGCGGTCGTCAATGACCCGGTATCGGGCCGCACCATGGAAATGAGCGTCAGCGCCCCCGGCATTCAGTTCTATACCGGCAACTTCATGGACGGCACCTTCTTCGGCAAGGCCCAGCGCAGCTATCGCCAGGGCGATGCCATCTGCCTGGAGCCGGGCGTGTTCCCCGACGCACCCAACCATGCGGACTTTCCCACCGCGCGGCTCAATCCGGGCCAGACTTACATCAACACCATCGTCTACAAGTTCAGCGCGAAATAGCCGGCGGGGCGGGCGTCAACCAAAATAGCGCCCGTCCGCATTCCTATTGGCGCCACCTTTTGGGGGCCTTGCCGCCACACCCGCAGCGGCAACCGATAGGCTTGATGTATTCTTACCAATATTCCTGTCCATAGTCATAGCCGAATTCCTCGCCCGCCTTTATGGCGCGCCTGGCGACGATAAATACGCGCTGGTTCAACTCTTCCGGCTCGCAGTTCGGTGAGCAGGAATGGTTGATGTAACGGGCCATGTTTTTTCGGCCACCGCCATTTATGGCCATATGACCATCGACCTCGAAGAAATATCTGCCGCGGCTGCGGAGCATTTCCGCCTCGGTGACCAGGGGGCCCCAATATTCGGCGACCACCTCGCCCTTCCTGACGGGCCCCGTGGCGAACAGCCCCAAACCGTGAGCCGCCCGCTTTACTGCCGCGTTGATATGCAACACCCGCTTCATGATCTCTGATCTATATTGCCTTCGCGTTTACGACGCCCCTTCGCACCGGCAATTCAATCCACCGCCACCACCGCGACCGACTTGGCGGGCATGTCGAACGCCAGCTTGCCGTCGGCCGTGTTGCTGTTCTTGAACGCGATCGGGCGCACCATGTTGGGTGCATCGAAGCTGTTGTGCGCGTCCATGGCGAAAGCCGTCAAAACCCGGCCATGGGCGCTGCCCGTCAGGTTGGTGATCACCTGGACGGCGTGGCTGGGGTCGGTATTGACCATGGCCAGGTACAGCTTGCCGTCCTTGCCGCGCGCCGCCGACACATCCAGCATCGGCACACCTTCCTTATACGTCTGTGCGTCCACCTTGGCGGGGTACGGCACGGCGCCCATGAACACCTGGTACATGTCGAAGACATGATAGGTGGGCGTCAGCACCATCTTCTCCTTGTCGGTCAGGATCATGGCCTGCAGCACATTGATCATCTGGGCGATATTGGCGCCCTTCACCCGGTCGCTGTGGCGCTGGAAGATGTTGAGGCTCAGCGCCGCCACCTCGGCGTCACGCAATGAGTTCTGCTGGTAGAGGAAGCCGGGATGGCTGCCCGCTTCCTGATCGTACCAGGTGCCCCATTCATCGACATACAGGCCGATCTTTTTGCCTGGATCATACTTGTCCATGATCGCCGCGGTCTTGGTCACGATCTCCTCGGTGTGCAGCGCATGCGCCAGGGTCGAGGCCCATTCTGTCTCCGGAAAGCCGGTGGCCGGCCCCTTGTCGCGGAAGACGCGCGGCACGGTGTAATAGTGCACGCTTAGGCCATCGAACTTGCCGCCGTCCCGCATCATGGTCTCGGCAAACTCGAAATTGTCGTCATGGCTGCCGCTGGCGATCTTCAGGGTGCCCATCTCGCGCGGCGTGTTGGCGAAAGTGGCATAGCGGCGGTTGATGTCGGCGGCATATTCGGGCCGCATGTTGCCGCCACAGCCCCAGGTCTCGTTGCCGATACCCACGAAATGCACGTTCCACGGCTTGGCGCGGCCGTTCCTGCGCCGCTCATTGGCCAGCGAGGATTTGCTGTCCGAGGTCATATATTCCAGCCACTGGGCGGAATCATACGGCGTCAGCGAGCCGACATTCAGCGAGACATAGGTATCCGCGCCGATCAGTTCGGCGAAGTTCATGAATTCATGGGTGCCGAAGCTGTTGTCCTCGGTCACGCCGCCCCAATGGACATTGACCCGCACCGGCCGCTTGGCGCGCGGGCCGATGCCGTCGCGCCAGTTGTAAAGATCGCCGAAACAGCCGCCCGGCCAGCGCACATTCGGCACATGGATGGCTTTCAGCGCCGCCACCACATCCTTGCGATAGCCATGGATGTTGGGAATCTTGCTGTTCTCCCCTACCCAGATGCCTTCATAGATGCCGCGCCCCAGATGCTCGGCGAACTGGCCATAGATGTGGCGGTCGCTCACCGCGCCCGGCGCATTGGTGTCGATGGTGACATCGACGGCGGGCGCCTGCGCCGCGGGCTGGGCCATGGCGGGC
>CANGRN010000240.1 GCA_947455695.1 Alphaproteobacteria bacterium | reverse complement strand
GTCCAGGTCACGCTCGAAGAACACATAGGCGATGACCGCCTGCAGGATGACGATCGGCGCAACGATGATGATCAGCGAGCGGCCGAACAGCCCGCGCGGCAGGAAACGCTTGACGGTGAAGCCGTCACCCACGATCCGGCACCAGCATATAGCCAACCCCGCGAACGGTCTGCAGGTACAACGGCAGCTTGGGGTCTTCCTCGATCTTGCGGCGCAGGCGCGTCACCTGCACGTCGATGGACCGTTCAAGCTCGACATTCAGCCGCTTGCAGAGTTCGCTGCGGGAGAAGGGCCGCCCGGCATGGGTGGCGAACAGTTGCAGCAGGGCCGCTTCCGCGCCGGTCAGCTTCACCGGCTTGCCGCCGCGCATCAGGCGCGAGGTGGCCGGATCGAACACCGCCTCGCCCAGGCGCACGGGTCCGGCGGCCGGCACTTCGGGCGGCGCGGCGCGCCGCAGCAGGGAATTGACGCGCAACAATAGTTCGCGCGGTTCGAACGGCTTGGGCAGGTAGTCGTCGGCCCCCAGTTCCAGCCCGGCGATGCGGTCGGCAGGATCGCCGCGCGCCGTCAGCATCAGGATGGGAACCGCGCTGTCCTTGCGCACGCTCTGGGTCAGGTCCAGGCCGGACTCGCCGGGCATCATCACGTCCAGGATCAGCAGGTCGAATTCCATGCTTTTCATCAGGGCGCGGGCGTCGGCGGCGCCCGGCGCGGCGGTCACCCGGTACCCGTTGGAGGACAGGTAGCGCTGCAGCAGGGCGCGCAGGCGTTCGTCGTCATCGACCACCAAAAGGTGCGGTTCGTCCGCGCCGATCCCATTCAGGGGCAAACTCATGGCAGCCATGCCCCGGCAGGGGGCCAAAAAGCCCTTGTGACCCTTGCGGTTTTCGCGCCGGACATGCTGCAATACATGACAGAAAAACTAGGCCCTCCCACAAAGGCGGGCAAGCCCGCCCGGGTTAGTGTTGAGGACGTTTTCGATGGCAGACGTGATCCCTTTCGACCAGCGCGACGGCTCGCTTTGGTATGACGGCAAATTGGTGCCCTGGAAGGACGCCAAGACCCATGTGCTGACCCATGGCCTGCATTACGGCTCCTGCGTGTTCGAGGGCCAGCGCATCTACAACGGCACCATCTACAAGCTGAAGGAACATACGGCGCGGCTGTTCAAGTCGGCCGAAACCTTGGGCATGACGATCCCCTTTACCCAGGACCAGATCAACCAGGCCTGCATCGACGCAGCCGCGGTGCAGAACATCAAGGACGGTTACCTGCGTCCCGTCGCCTTCCGCGGCAGCGAGATGATGGCGGTGTCGGCGCAGAACACCACCATCCATGTCGCCATCGCCTGCTGGCCCTGGCCGTCCTATTTCAGCCCGGCCGAAAAGCTGAAGGGCATCCGGCTGGATATTTCCCGCTGGCGCCGGCCCGCGCCCGACACCGAACCGGTGCATGCCAAGGCCGCCGGCCTCTACATGATCTGCACCATCTCCAAGCATGAGGCGGAAGCCAAGGGCTATGCCGATGCGCTGATGTTCGACTATCGCGGCTATGTCGCCGAAGCGACCGGCGCCAACGTGTTCTTCGTGCAGGATGGCGAATTGCACACCCCGACGCCGGACTGTTTCCTCAATGGCCTGACGCGCCAGTCGGTGATCGCCATCGCCAAGGCGCGGGGCGTGCGCGTGATCGAACGCCATATCGAGCCGGAAGAGATGAGCAACTTCACCGAATGTTTCCTCACCGGTTCGGCGGCGGAAGTCACGCCGGTGTCGGAAATCGGGTCCTACAAGTTCAAGCCCGGCGCGCTGACCGAAGCGCTGATGACCGCGTATGCAGATGAGGTCAGGGGCGTGGCGACGGTTTCGGCCTAACGATCCGGCGTCACGCCGGGGCGCAGATAGGCCATGCCGTTCCTGAAATAGATCACGCCGGTATAGACCGTCAGCGCGGCGGCCACCCACAGCAGGATGTAGGCGATCCCGGTATAGGTCTTGCCCGGCAGGTCCGGCGCATATTCGCTGGCCAGCGGGGTCAGGATCATGGCGCCGATGGCGATCATCTGCACAGCGGTCTTGAACTTGGCCACATTGGTGACCGGCACGCTGACACGGGTGCCGGCCAGAAATTCCCGCAGGCCCGACACCAGGATTTCGCGCGACAGAATGATCAGCGCGGGCACCAGCCGCAGCAGGCTGAAGACGCTTTCGCCGGTGCCGGGAATATCCTTGCGGAAGGTGCCTTCGGCCACCAGCATCATCAGCGCCACCGCCACCAGCACCTTGTCGGCGATGGGATCCAGCATGCGGCCGAAATCCGATCCGGCCTTCAGCTTGCGGGCAGCAAAGCCGTCCAGCCAGTCGCTGATGCCGGCCAGGGCGAACACCGCAAAGGCCACCAGCCGCGCCGCATCGCCGGGCACGACGAAGGCGACCACGAAGATCGGCACCAGGACGATGCGCATGATGGTCAGGGCATTGGGCAGGGCGAACATGGGCCCAGTCTAAGAGCCCGCGCGCGTCAGGTCATCCGCCGGAATGAAAGAAATCGAAGATTTTCTTGGCCATGGCGGCGCTGACGCCTTCCACGGCTGACAAATCGGTCAGGCTGGCGGCCGATACCGCCTTGGCAGAACCGAAATGCTGCAAAAGCGCCCGCTTGCGATTGGCGCCGACCCCGGCGATTTCGTCCAGCGGATTGACGCCGATGGCGGCGCTGCGCTTCTTGCGATGGCCGCCGATGACAAAACGATGTGCTTCGTCGCGCAAGCGTTGCAAATAGTAAAGAACCGGGCTTTTGAGATCGAGGCGGAAGGGTTCCTTGCCCGGCATGTAGAAATGCTCGGGGCCGGCATCCCGATCCGGCCCCTTGGAGATGCCCACCAGCGCCACGTCTTCCACACCCAGATCGGCAAAGACCTGGCAGGCGACCGACAGCTGCCCCGGCCCGCCATCGATCAGCACCAGGTCGGGCCGTTTCCAGCGCGTGTCCGGCGTATCCTCGGCTTCTTCCTTCACCATGCGGGCGAAGCGGCGGCTCAAGACCTCGCGCATCATGGCGTAGTCGTCGCCGGGCGCCGATTCTTCGCTCTTGATGTTGAACTTGCGGTACTGCGCTTTTTCAAAGCCTTCGGGTCCCGCCACGATGAAGGCGCCGAGCGCATGCGCGCCCTGGATGTGGGAATTGTCATAGACCTCGATGCGGCGCGGCGGCTGTTCCAGCCCGAACACATCGGCCACGCCTTCCAGCAACTGGGTCTGCGCGCTGTTCTCGGCCAGGCGGCGGCCCAGCTGTTCGCGCGCATTGGTCAAGGCGCGTTCCATGATCTCGCGTTTCTCGCCGCGCTGGGGCGTGGAAATTTCCACCTTGTGTTCGGCGCGCAGGGCGAGCGCTTCGGACAACAGATCGCGGTCCGGCAGCTCCTCGCTGGTCAGGATCAGCCTGGGCGCGGTGCGTTCGTCGTAGAATTGCCCCACAAAGCTTTCCAGCACCTCGCCCAGCGGAATGTCATTGGCATGACGCGGGAAATAGGGGCGGTTGCCCCAATTCTGTCCGGCGCGGAAGAAGAAGACCTGGATGCAGGTATGGCCGCCTTCGCTGTGCAGGGCGAACAGGTCGGCCTCGTCGAAGGTGGAGGGGTTCACGCCTTGCGACGACTGGATATGGCTCATCGCCTTCAGCCGGTCGCGCAGCCGGGCGGCGGCCTCGAAGTCCATGGCGTCGGACGCCTTGGTCATCTCGGCCTTGATGTCTTCCTGCACCACCTGGCTTTTGCCGTTGAGGAAGTTTTCGGTTTCCTTGACCAGCTCGTGATAGCCGGCCAGGTCGATGCGGTTCACGCAG
>CANGRN010000239.1 GCA_947455695.1 Alphaproteobacteria bacterium | reverse complement strand
GTCGAACTTGATGCCCGCCTCGTTCGCCATCGCCGGAAGATGAAGGCCCGCATTGGTCGAACCGCCGGTGGCAGCCACCACCATGGCGGCATTTTCGAACGCCTTGCGGGTGCAGATGTCGCGGGGGCGCAGGTTTTTCGCCAGCAGGTCCATCACCGCCTCGCCTGCCTTCAGCGCAAAGTCGTCGCGCGACAGGATTTCGGCGGGCGGGCCGCTGGAATAAGGCAGCGCCAGGCCGATGGCCTCGGCGACGCAGGCCATGGTGTTGGCCGTGAACTGGCCGCCGCAGGCGCCGGCGCCGGGGCACGCGACCTTTTCCAGTTCGACCAGTTCGGTCTCGGGGATCTTGCCGGCGGAAAATTTTCCCACGCCTTCGAACACGTCCACGACGGTGACATCCTTGTCGTGGAAGCGGCCCGGCATGATCGAGCCGCCATAGAGGAACACGGATGGCACGTTCAGGCGCAGCATCGCCATCATCATGCCCGGAAGCGACTTGTCGCAGCCGGCCAGGCCGACCAGCGCGTCATAGCAATGGCCGCGCATGGTCAGCTCGACCGAGTCGGCGATCACTTCGCGCGACACCAGCGACGAGCGCATGCCTTCATGGCCCATGGCGATACCGTCGGTGACCGTGATGGTGCAGAATTCGCGCGGCGTGCCGCCATTGGCCTTGACGCCCTTCTTGGCCGACTGGGCCTGGCGCATCAGGGCGATGTTGCAGGGCGCCGCCTCGTTCCAGCAGCTGGCCACGCCCACGAATGGCTGGTGAATCTCCGCTTCCGTCAGACCCATGGCGTAATAGTAGGAGCGGTGCGGCGCGCGCTCCGGCCCCTCGGTGACATGACGGCTGGGCAGCTTGGACTTGTCGAATTTGGACATAAAATTACCCTGTGATGGCCTGACGGCGGCGGACTATTGCCGCCGCCGCTTGGCCCCGGCAAGGCGATTTTCGGCATGGCGGGTCTTCATCTTACTTGAGAGTCATTCTAATCTTGCTTGACGGGCTGTCGCGATCTGTTTAGAACTATTCTAAATTAAAGAAGGACGCTCCCATGAATGCTGAAACCAAAGCCGGCGGTTGCCCCGTGATGCACGGCGCGCGAGGCCATTCCAACAAGGACTGGTGGCCGCAAACTCTCGATCTCAAGGCCCTGGACCAGCACTCTCCCCGCGCCAATCCGATGGGCCCGGGCTTCGACTATGCCGCCGAATTCCAAAGCCTCGACCTGCAGGCCCTGATCGCAGACCTGCACAAGCTGATGACCGACAGCCAGCCCTGGTGGCCGGCGGACTTCGGCCATTATGGGGGGTTGTTCATTCGCCTGGCCTGGCACAGCGCGGGCACCTATCGCGTGGCGGACGGGCGCGGCGGCGCCGGCGGCGGCCAGCAGCGTTTCGCGCCGCTCAACAGCTGGCCGGACAACGCCAACCTGGACAAGGCGCGCCGCCTGCTGTGGCCGATCAAGCAGAAATACGGCAACAAGATTTCCTGGGCCGACCTGTTTGTGCTGGTGGGCAATGTCGCGCTGGAGTCGATGGGCTTCAAGACGTTCGGCTTTGCCGGCGGCCGCGCCGACCAGTGGGAGCCCGAAGAACTCTATTGGGGCCCCGAAGGCACTTGGCTGGGCGATGAGCGCTACAGCGGCGAGCGCGAGCTGCAGAATCCGCTGGGCGCGGTGCAGATGGGCCTGATCTACGTCAACCCGGAAGGCCCGGGCGGCAATCCCGATCCCAAGGCTTCGGCGCGCGATATCCGCGACACCTTCGCCCGCATGGCGATGGATGACGAAGAGACCGTGGCGCTGATCGCCGGCGGCCATACCTTCGGCAAGACCCATGGCGCGGGCGATCCGTCTTTCGTGGGCGCTGAACCGGAAGGCGCGGTGATCGAGGACCAGGGCCTGGGCTGGCGCAGCCGCCATGCCAGCGGCTCCGGCGCCGATGCAATCACCAGCGGGCTGGAAGTGACCTGGTCGCAGACCCCGACCAAGTGGTCGAACCACTTCTTCGAGAACCTGTTCAAGTTCGAATGGGAACTGACCAAGAGCCCCGGCGGCGCGCATCAGTGGCAGGCCAAGGGCGCGGTTGCCGACATACCCGACGCACACGATCCGTCGAAGAAAAAGCTGCCGACCATGCTGACCTCGGATCTGGCGCTGCGCTTTGATCCGGCCTACGAGAAAATCTCCCGCCGCTTCCTGGAAAATCCGGATCAGTTCGCGGAGGCCTTTGCGCGGGCCTGGTTCAAGCTCACCCATCGCGACATGGGCCCGATCCAGCGCTATCTCGGCCCGCTGGTGCCGAAGGAAACCCTGATCTGGCAGGACCCGGTCCCCGCCGGCACGGCGCTCAGTGATGCCGAGGTCAAGACGCTGAAGGACAAGATCGCGGCCAGTGGCCTGTCGGTGTCCGAGCTTGTTTCAACCGCCTGGGCTTCGGCCTCGACCTTCCGCGGTTCGGACAAGCGCGGCGGCGCCAATGGCGCGCGCATTCGCCTGGCACCGCAGAAGGACTGGGAGGTGAACCAGCCTGCGCAATTGTCCAAGGTACTGGCCAGGCTGGAAGCCATCCGGAAGGTGTCCGGCAAAGTTTCGCTGGCCGACCTGATCGTGCTGGCGGGCAATGTCGGCGTGGAAAAGGCGGCCAAGGATGCCGGCGTCAACGTGACTGTGCCCTTTGCGTCCGGTCGCGGCGATGCCAGCGCCGAACAGACCGATGTGGACTCGTTTGCGCCGCTGGAGCCTTTGTCCGACGGCTTCCGCAACTACCGCACCGCCAAGCCGCAACTGATGGCGCCGGAAGAAGCGCTGGTGGACCGGGCACAACTGCTCACCCTTACCGCGCCGGAAATGACGGTGCTGGTGGGCGGGTTGCGGGTGCTGGGCGCCGGCGTCTCCAAAGATGGCGTCTTCACCGACAAGGTCGGCGTGCTCAGCAATGACTTCTTCGTCAACCTGCTCAGCATGGACACGATGTGGGCGCCCACGGGCGAGAACAGCTTCGACGGCTATGACCGCAAGACCAGGACGAAGAAGTGGACCGCCACCCGCGTCGACCTGATCTTCGGTTCGCACTCCCAGCTGCGCGCCCTGGCCGAGGTGTATGCCCAGTCCGACTCGAAGGAGAAGTTCGTGAAGGACTTTGTCGCGGCCTGGACCAAGGTGATGAACGCGGACCGCTTCGACCTGCCCCGCAAGTAATCGGCGCGAAACGAAAAAGCCCCGGGCCACGAAGCCCGGGGCTTTTCATTTTCGATACGCTGCACCCTAGCCGGGCATGACCCGGCGAACCCACCATTCAATGCGCGCCTGTTGCCAGACAGGACCCTCGCGGAAATACCAGCCGCGGGCGCAGGCCAGCGCGGCACGGTCCAGGTCGGCGCGGCCGCTGCTGCGGCTGACGCGGACGGAATCGGCCCAGCCGTCATCGCCGATGCGGATATCCAGATATGTCACGCCGGTGGCGCCATCCCGCAGCGCCGAGCGGGGAATATTGTTGCAGCTGCGGTTGGTGGTGACCATGTATCCACCCTCGCGCCAGACCCGGTCGCCATGGTGCCAGCGGGTCATGCGCGCTTCACGGTGCGCCTTATAGTGCGAGTGCCCCTGATGGTCGCAGCCGCAATGGGCCCCGGCCGCGGCCGGCACGAGCGCGGCGGCGAATATCAGGAGTCTGGCAAGTCCCAGCAGGGCACAAGTTTAGCCCGCCACCGGGGAAACGAAAAGCCGTCCGGACAACAAAAAGCCCCGGGCCTGGAAGCCCGGGGCTTTTCCGTTTTTCCGGACGCTACGGCCTAGGAGTAGTGACGGCGGCCATCGCGATCGATGTAGTAGGCGTCATGCTCG
>CANGRN010000238.1 GCA_947455695.1 Alphaproteobacteria bacterium | reverse complement strand
TCATGTCCCGGCTCCGGCAGCCTTGTCAGGGCGGCGCGCGCCGCGTCACTGCCGGGCGGCAGGCGCGCCGCCATGCTTTGCGGCGATGCCGCCCCATCCATCGGCGCGGTCAGCACGATGGCCCTGGCGCCCTGGGCGGCCAGGGTGCGCGTGACCTTCACCAGCGTGTCTTCGTCCAGCGACGGCAGTTCCAGCGCACGGACGGCCAGGCGCCCATCCACAAAAGGGCGGGCGGCATGGCGCTGGAAGGCGTCGAACAAAAGGTTGCTGGCCGCGCCTTCAATCCCCAATCCATCGAACAGGATCACGGCAACGCCCAGCGCCAGGATCAGCGCGGGCGCCAGCCAGACGGAAAGCGGGCGGGTCCAGGTGGCCGGGGGTTTGGAAGAATCCATGCCGGCGCAGACTATTATCGTTAATAGCCGGAAGCGAGCACAGACCGGCCTCCCCTTTGGCGCGAAGCGCCTTGAAAGGGGAGGTGGCTTCAACGTTCGAGGCGAGCGTCAGCGAGCCGAGAGTAAGTTGAAGCCGGAGGGGTTCACTTTGAAGTTACGCGAATGGCGATCTGGGCCAGCAGGATCTGGGCGCCCTTTTTCTTCAGGGCACGGTCGGTCACGGCCTGCAGCCGGGCGGCGATCACGCCGACATCGGGCTGCGCGTCGGTGCGCACCACATTGGCGGTGAAGGTCATCAGGTTGCGGATATAGGCGTCGCGCAGCACCGGCATGGAGCGGCTGACTTCCTCGTGCAATTCCTCGTTGGGAATATCCAGGCCCACGCCCACCATCAGCATGCCGGCGGGCCGGTTGTCGGCCACGATGGTGGTGTAGATCGGGTCCACCATGATGTAGCTCTTGGACTGGGTGGTTTTGTGCTCTGGCGCTTTTTGGGCTTTCTCGCCATGCTCCGCGGCATGTCCGGGCAGGGCCGCCAGGGCGATTGCAACAACAGCCAAGAGCGTAGGGCGCAGCATGGCGTCAGTTAGCGCCGGATTGGTAAATCGAATTTTAACGGGAGCGCGAAATGACCAAACAGGGTTTGATGATCTCCATCTTTTCCGCGAGTTTCCTGGCCGCCGGGGCCGTTTTGGCCGCCGACCATCCGGGCCAGAAATTCCAGATTTCCCCCACCTCCCTGGCCAAGCCCTATGCCACCCCCGCAGCCGGCAACGAGCCTGCCACCATCCCGCGCCCGGCCGGCACCATGCCGGAAGTTCCCAAGGGCTTTGCGGTGTCCGTGCTCGCCGACAATCTCAGCTCGCCCCGCTGGATGGCGGTGGCGCCCAATGGCGACATCCTCCTGGCCGAGCCGGGCGGCGACTACAAAGCCCGCGCCGGCGGCAAGATCACCTTGCTGCGCGACACCAATGGCGACGGCAAGGCCGACCAGCGCTTCACCTTCCTTCCGGGCTCGGCGGGGTTTGTCTATCCGCACGGCCTGGCCTTCCATGCGGGCTATCTCTATGTCGGCGATGTCCGGGGCATCTGGCGATTCCCCTACACGGATGGCCAGACCAGCGCCGGAAAGCCTGAAAAAGTCACATCGAAGGTTGCCGACCTGGCGCCCAAGAATGGCCACATCACCCGCAATATCGCTTTTGCGCCGGATGGTTCGCTCTACCTGGCGCTGGGCTCCCGCGACAATATCTCGGACTACAAGCCCGGCGCGCAGGTCTTCAAGATCAACGCCGATGGCAGCATGGGCGAATTCGCCAGCGGCATCCGCAATCCCGTCGGCATCGCTTTCGCGCCGGGCACCAGCGATCTGTATGTCGTCACCAACGAACGCGACGGGCTGGGCGACGAGCTGCCGCCGGACTATCTGACCAGCGTCAAGCCGGGCGGCTTCTATGGCTATCCTTACGCCTATATCGGCAAGAACCCGGACCCGGTCTGGGGCGCCAAGGCGCCGGCCGGCAAGATCGCCTCCACCATCACCCCCGACGTGTTGTTCCATGCCCACAGCGCCCCGACGGGCCTGGCTTTCTATACCGGGTCCAATTTCCCCGCCGACTACAAGGGCGACGCCTTTGTCTCGCTGCACGGCTCGTGGAATGCGGGCAATCCCACCGGCTACAAGGTGGTGCGGGTGCATTTTGCAAACGGCAAGCCGGTGAACGGCTATGAGAATTTCGCCACCGGCTTCTGGAACGGCCTGGGCGATAGCGGTCAGCCTGCCAAGGTCTGGGGACGCCCGGTCGGCCTGGCGGTGGCCAAGGACGGCAGCCTGCTGATCGCCGATGACGTGGCGAATGTGGTGTGGCGGGTGACGTATACGGGGAAGTGATCGGTTCGGTCTGCCATCCCCGGAGGGGATGGTGGAGCTGAGCGGAATCGAACCGCTGACCTCCTCATTGCGAACGAGGCGCTCTCCCAACTGAGCTACAGCCCCGAACCGGGTTCCGGCCTTGGCCGGAGGCGGCGGTTTTAGGGATGGGGGCCGGGGCCGTCAAGCGGCCCTGATTTTCGGGCTTTTCCGGCACGGTTCCCCCCGGTACAAGGTTGCCCATGCTGAACCCCATCGCCGCCCTGCTGATCGAAGTGCTGGAAATCTACAAGTGGATCGTCATCGCCGCGGTGATCGTGTCCTGGCTGACCGCCTTCAATGTCATCAACCAGTACAACCAGTTCGTGCGCACCCTGCTGCGCATCCTGATCTCCCTCACCGAGCCGGTGTTCCGTCCCATCCGCAAGGTGATCCCCGCGATCGGCGGCCTGGACCTGTCGCCCATCATCGTCTTTGTGATCATCTGGTTCCTGCAATACTCGATCACCTGGGCGTCGTTCCGCTACGGATTATAAGCGATGACGGGCACGGTCATTGACGGCAAGGCCAGCGCCGCAAAGCTGCGCGAGAAGATCGCCGCCTATACCGCCGAACTGAAAGCCAGGCATGGCTTGCAGCCGGGGCTTGCCACCGTGCTGGTGGGCAGCGATCCGGCGTCGGAAGTCTATGTCAGGAACAAGCGCAAGACGGCGGAGGCCATTGGCTTCAAGTCGGTGCATGTCGAGCTGCCGGTCGATGTTTCGCAGGACGAACTGATTGCCCGGGTGAAGGCGCTGTCCGCCGATCCTTCGGTGCACGGCATCCTGGTGCAGTTGCCGCTGCCAAAGCATCTGGACGAAAACGCGGTGCTGGATGTGCTGGACCCGGCCAAGGACGTGGATGCGCTGACGCCCAAGAATGCCGGCCTGCTTTTGTCGGGCCGCGCCCATCTGGTCAGCTGCACGCCATCGGGCGTGATGCTGCTGCTGAAGGAATATATGGGCGACATCGCGGGCAAAGAGGCGCTGGTGATCGGCCGCTCGCTGTTGTTCGGCAAGCCCGCGGCGCAATTGCTGCTGGCCGCCAACGCCACCGTCACCATGGCCCATTCGCGCTCGAAGGATTTGCCGGGACTGGCGCGCCGCGCCGATATCCTGGTCGCCGCCATCGGCAAGCCGGAATTCGTCAAGGCCGACTGGGTCAAGCCCGGCGCGGTGGTGATCGATGTCGGCATCAACCGCGTCGATGCGGGCGACGGCAAAACCAAACTGGTCGGTGACGTGGATTATGAAGCGGCCAAAGAAGTGGCAAGCGCCATCACCCCGGTGCCCGGCGGCGTCGGCGCCATGACCATTGTCTGCCTGATGCACAACACGCTGATTGCCGCGTGCTCGCAGAACAGTCTGCCGCTGCCGACCGCGCTTTAAATCTTCTGCCGCAACTCTTTGGTCAACTGATCCGGCGAGATCGCTTCGTCATAGAAGCTGATAAGCTTGCCGTTCGGGCCCATCAGGTACAGCACCGATGAGTGGTCCATGCCATAGCCTGATTTCGGCTTGGCCGGATCGAGCGGCTTCTTCACGGCATAGACGCGGTTCTTCTTCTCGACATC
>CANGRN010000237.1 GCA_947455695.1 Alphaproteobacteria bacterium | reverse complement strand
GCCAGCCAGGTGCGGGTCAGTTCCAGGCTTTGCGCCGAGCCATAGCGCCTCTTGCACAGGATCAGCGCATCGGCCAGGCCCGTCACACCAAGCCCGATGCGCCGCTTGGCGCGGGCTTCCTGCGCCTGGGCCTCCAGCGGAAAGCGCGACACGTCGATGGCATTGTCCATCATGCGCACCGCGCTGCCCACCAGCCGTTCCAGTTCGGCCATGCCCAGCGCGGCGTCATCGGTGAAGGGCTGGCGCACCAGCCTGGCCAGGTTGATGGACCCCAGCAGGCATGCGCCATAGGGCGGCAAGGGTTGCTCGCCGCAGGGATTGGTGGCGGAAATACTTTCGCAGTAACCCAGATTGTTCTGCTGGTTGATGCGGTCGATGAAGATCACGCCTGGCTCGGCATGGTCATAGGTGGCGCGCATGATGATGTCCCACAGCGCGCGGGCCTTCACCGTGCGATAGACGCGGCCGTCAAATTGCAGATTCCAGTCTGCGCCATTCTTCACCGCCGTCATGAAGGCGTCGCTGACCAGCACAGACAGGTTGAAGTTGGACAGCCGCCCCTGGGTGCGCTTGGCGGTGATGAAATCCTCGATGTCGGGATGGTCCACGCGCAACGTCGCCATCATGGCGCCGCGCCGCGAGCCCGCGCTCATGATGGTGCGGCACATCGAATCCCACACATCCATGAAGGAGACGGGCCCAGAGGCATCCGCGCCCACGCCCTGGACCAGCGCGCCCTTGGGACGCAGGCTGGAGAAGTCGTAACCAATGCCGCCGCCCTGCTGCAGGGTCAGGGCCGCTTCGCGTAGGGCGGAAAAGATTCCGTCCATCGAATCCTCAATGGTCCCCATCACGAAACAGTTGAACAAGGTGACGCTGCGCCCCGTGCCCGCGCCGGCCAGGATGCGCCCCGCCGGTAGGAACTTGTGTCCCGCCAGGGCATGGGCGAATTCCTGGGCGCGGGACACGCGCTGGTCCGGCGCTTCGGCCTGCGCCAGGGCCAGCGCCACGCGCGTCCAGCTGTCGGCCACGTCGCGGTCCATGGGCGTGCCGTCCGGCGCCTTCAGCCGGTACTTCATGTCCCAGATCTGGTGGGAAATATCGCTCATCGATGGGTAACAACCATATCGGGCACCGGGTTCGCCACCCTGGCTTGCCGGTCTGCCTAATATGGGGTTGCCCGCCGCCCGTTCCAGCCCTCTATGGCGCTGATTTTCCTAGATATTTCTGGTATCCCCGGTCGATCTGCAGCCGGTAGAGGAAACGGATGCGCTGCCACAGGCCTGCCCCAAAACGGGCGGCATGCAGCAGGGGGTAAAGCTCGGCCAACCGCTGTTTGAGGACGGCGGCGTCGGCCCCGGCCGGCACATGATCGTTCAAGGTGATGTAGGGCGAAGCGGCGGACAGGAAGATGGGAATGCCGCGCGCCATCGCCTGCGCCGCATAGCGCAGGAATGCCGGACGCAAGACCGCTTCCTGGCCGGTCAACACCACCATATGGATGCCATAGGGCGCACTCTGCCAGGCGGCGGGCATTTCGGACGGGGCACGGCGCATCGCAAGGATGCCGCTCAGGTCGGGGCGCCAGCTATTGTCCATGTCCTCGAACAATCGCCAGCCACACAGGAATTCGCGGCACACGCCGGGACGGGTTTCGTAGATGCCGCAACCTTTGCCGCTCAGATGCGGACAAGGCACACGCGCTTTCTTCTTCAGCTCCGGCGCCACGATCTTGAGATCGATGCAACAGGCGGTGCAGGGACCGCAAGCGCGTTTGGCCAGCGCGGTCATGGCAGCAATCGGGTGGTGGCGGTTTCGATCCGCTCTTCCAGTTGGCGCATGAAGTCAGCGCGCTTCAGGCCGGGCGGAATGGGCGGCAGGAATTCCAGCACAATGGTGCCCGGCTTTTTGTAGAAACCGGTCCAATAGACGCCGGAGTTCAGCGCCACCGGCACACACGGCACATCCAGCATGGTGTAAAGCCCAGCCACGCCGGGCTTGTAGTCCGGCGCCGCGCCCGGCTTTTTGCGCGTGCCTTCGGGAAAGATCAGGATGGGCCGGCCTTCGCCCAGCACCGCGCGCGCATTGGCCGCCATCTTGCGCAAGGCGCTGGCGCCCGCCGCGCGGTCGATCGGGATCGCGGTGGCCTTCCACAAGAACCAGCCATAGAAGGGAATGCGCAGCAATTCGCGCTTCAGCACGATGGCCGGCGCATCCAGCGCCAGATACAGGGCCAGCGTGTCCCACATGCTCATATGCTTGGCGGCGACCAGTACCGGGCCCCTGGGACGCGTTCCGCGGATTTCCCAATCGATGCCGGCAAAGACTTTCAAACCAAAAAACGTGGCGCGCGACCAGACCCGCGCCAGCCAGATCGTGGCGCCACGCGGCAATATCAGCACCGGCAGGAAGATCAGCGACAGGATGGTGGTGACGACAAGAAACCACGCCAGGAACAGCGCGGAGCGGACCGATGTCATTTCGCCAGCCGCGTGGTCACAAGGCTGGCGAGATATTTGACATATTCGCGGTGCAGTAGCTGGGCGGTCTTGGGATGCCGCCACCAGCCATCCAGCGCGACGCGGTTCTGCTCCACCGGATAGGCAATCAAGGTCACGTCCGGCAGCAGGGCGGAGAATTCCTTCATGGTGCGCGGCATGTGGTAACGGCCGGTGACGATCACCAGGCTGTTGAAGTGATGCTCGCGCGTCCAGTCGGCGGCTTCCTGTGCATTGCCATGGGTGTCCTCGGCGGCATAGCCGATATCGGCGCAGCAGGCGAAGCGCGGGCCGCCTTCCGACATCTTGCCCACCGTCTCCTTGGTGGTTTCCGCCGCCACGCCGCTGACCAGAAGCCGCTGACCCACGCCGCGTTCCAGCAGCGCGACGGCGGTATCCAGCCGCTCATTGCCGCCGGTCAGGGCGACGATGCCGTCGGCCTTTGGCAGAACCGCCGGCGCGACAGGCAGGTTCGACACAAAGAGCACGAAGCTCAGTGCATAGCCCAGCAGTGCCAGGAAAATCACGGCCAGGAAAACGCGCAAATCGCAGCTCCAATCGCGAAGCAGAACAATAGCAAACAGCTTTCGCCGCGCTCAATAGATGGCTTTTACCACCAGAAGCACCGAAATACGCGCCGTGGCCCAGGCGATCAGCGCCGTGACGGCCGGCACTGCCAAAAGCCAGGGGATCTCGATCCATTTCAGCGACAAGGGCGGCAGGAAGGGCACGGCCTCGAGACCGAAGATTTCCAGCCCGCCGGCGCCCAGGAAGAACAGCGCCGCGAACAAGGTGCCCAAAGCGGCTGCAAACAGCGCCGACACGAAATAATGCCATTCCACGGCGCGGGCGATGAAGGCGGGCAGCGCGCCCATCTGGTGCAGCAACGCCACCATCTCGTGATGGGCATCCAGCCCGGCACGGGTGGCAAAGGATACCGCTGCCGCGGTGGCGCCCGCGATCAGCAGCAGGATGCCATAGGCGGAAAAGCGCACCGCGTCAGCCAGGCCGCGCAAGCGCGTGATCCAGCGGCGATGATCGTCCACCGAGGCGTGCGGCGCGGCCTGTTTCAGCCTGGCGGCCAGCGCCGTCACATCCAGTTCCTCGCCCGGGGTGATGGTGGCATCGATCAGCTTGGGCAGCGGAATGCCCGATACCACGCCGTCCTTGCCAATCCAGGGTTCCACCAGGGCGTTGATCTCCGCGTCCGACAGCGCACTGGCATGGGCGATGCCTGGTGTTGCGTCCAGTACTGCCAGCGCTGCCTTGGTTTCCGCTGCCAGCCCGGCGCGCACATCGCCCTGCTCTGGCGGCATCACCTGAACCGTGATGCGGTCCGACAGTCCCGACTGCCAGCCATGGGCGGCGCGCGTCGCCACCAGCGAAGCGCCCAGCGCCAGCGCCGCCAGAAAGGCCATC
>CANGRN010000236.1 GCA_947455695.1 Alphaproteobacteria bacterium | reverse complement strand
GTGCGTCACCAGCGTGGCAAGCTGGTCGAAGCCGAGCAGCTTTACCGCCAGGTGCTGGCGGTGGATGCGCGCATGCTGGCGGCGCGGCAGATGCTGGGCGTTCTTCTGGTACAGCAGGGCCGGCCCGAGGAGGCGCTGGCAATGATGCAGTCGGCGCTGGCGCTCAATCCGCGCCATGCCGGCGTGCTGGTCAATGCCGGCAATATCCTGAACCTGATGGGGCGCTTCGCCGAATCGCTGGACCATTACGACCGGGCGCTGGCCATCGCGCCCGATGCCGATACCTGGACCAACCGCGGTAACACGCTGCAATCGCTGTTTCGCATCGATGACGCGCTGGCCAGCTACGAACAGGCGCTGCGTTTCAATCCCCGCGACATCCAGGCGCTGTTCCGGCGGGGCGCGATCCTGGGCGATCGCGGCCGCGCCATCGAAGCGCTGGAAGCCTATGACAAGGTCCTGGCGCTGAACCCCAACCATATCGAGGCGCTGAATAATCGCGGCTATACGCGCTGGAGCCAGGCGCGCTGGGAAAGCAGCGAGGATTATGCGCGGGCCATCGCCGACCTACAGCGGGCGCTGGCGCTGGCGCCGGACATGCCATTCCTGCAAGGCGGCGTGCTGCACCTGAAGATGCAGGTGGCGGACTGGAGCGATTTTTCGGCGGAGAAAGCGCCCCTGATCGAAGGCGTGCGCGCCGGATTGCCAGTGGCGCGGCCCTTCATGTTCCAGGCGCTGTCCGACAGCCCCGCCGACAGCCAGACCTGTGCGCGCATTTTTGCCGCCGCCATGCATCCGCCGGCCGCCGATGCGGCGCCCGCCTTCGCGCGCAAGGCGGGCGGCAAGATTCGCCTCGGATACCTGTCCGGCGAATTCCGCGAACAGGCCACCGCCATCCTGATGGCGGGCCTGTATGAGCGCCATGACCGTAACAAATTCCAGGTGATCGCCGTCGACAATGGCAGCGCCGGCACCGATGCCATGAGCCGGCGCCTGAAAAGCGCCTTTGACGAATGGATCGATATCGGCGGCCTCAGCGATCGAGAGGCGGCGCAGAAAATCCGCGACGCCGGCATCGACATACTGGTCAATCTCAATGGCTGGTTCGGCCGGCCCCGCATGGGCGTGTTCGCGCTGCGATCCGCGCCGGTCCAGGTCAACTATCTGGGTTTCCCCGGCACCCTAGGCGCGCCCTACATGGATTACATCATCGCGGACCGGGTGGTGATCCCGCAAGGCGAAGAGCGCTTCTATGAAGAGGCGGTGGTAACCCTGCCCGGCTGCTACCAGGCCAATGACGACCAGGGCCGCCCGATGGCGCCCGTTCCCACCCGCGCCGAGGCCGGATTGCCGGACACGGGCTTTGTGTTCTGCAATTTCAATCACGTCTACAAGCTGACGCCCGATACCTTCGCGTGCTGGATGCGCATCCTCAAACAGGCGCCAGACAGCGTGCTGTGGCTGCTGCAGGGCCCGCCGCCCCTGGCGCAGAACATTGCCCGCCAGGCGCAGGCCCATGGCGTGGCGCCCGAACGTATTCTCTATGCCCCGCATCTGCCGCCGGAAAAGCACCTGGCGCGGCTGAGCCTGGCCGACCTGTTCCTGGACCAGTTGCCCTACAATGCCCACACCACCGGCAGCGATGCGCTGTGGGCGGGCGTGCCGATTGTCACCCAGACCGGCAGCACCTTCCCCGGCCGTGTCGCCACCAGCCTGCTGATGGCGGCGAACCTGCCGGAGCTGGTGACCCGGTCGGAGCAGGAATTCGAGACGCTGGCGGTGCGGCTGGCGACCGATCCGCAGGCGCTGGCGGCAGTCAAAAGCCGCCTTACCCGCGATTGCCCGCTGTTCGATACCGACCTGTTCCGCCGGCACATCGAGGCGGCGTACCAGCGGATGTGGGAGGCCTGGCAGGCCGGCCAAAAGCCCGCCGGAATTGCGCTTTAAAGGCTTTTTCCGGCCGCTTGCTCTTAACCGGCGCGCTTGCTAAACCCCCGGTCCTACCGGGATTTTTCCCATTGGACTGTGCGGTCGTGGCGGAACGGTAGACGCACTACCTTGAGGTGGTAGCGGGGCAACCCGTGGAAGTTCGAGTCTTCTCGACCGCACCATTCATTCGCGCCGCAACGCGGCGCGAATGAATGGCAAGACCGCCCCCGCGCCAGAATTTTAACGGCGGCGCGGCAGGCCAAAGCATCGTCTGCTTTCTCACCGCTGCGTTTTTCTGTCTCACACACGCGCCCATGTGCCAGTTGCAGGGCATCGGTGCGCGGACTACGGTTTGGCGGCGCGTGATCGGGGTGGGGCATATGGATCGTCGGCATCTGTTGAAGCAATCGCTTGCACTGGGCGGCCTGGCCGGGCTCGGCGCAACATCCCAACCTGCGATGGCGCAGCGGGCGCAGCTTGTGCCGATCCGGGCCCATGCCGACCGTATCTATGACATCAAGTGCTGCATCCGCCCTTTCCGCACCAAGGGCCCCAACCTGAGCGTCGAGCAGGTCGGCGATGCCACGGTCATCCACAACTACGGCCATCATGGCAGCGGCTGGTGCCTCTCCTGGGGCTCCGCCGACATGCAGGTGCAGAAGGCCATGTCCTTTGCGCCGCGCAAGATCGCGGTGGTCGGCAGCGGCGTCATCGGACTGACCACGGCGGTGCAGGCGCTGCGCGCCGGCATGGAGGTCACAATCTATACCCGCGAGCTGTTGCCGCGCACCCGCTCCTACCGCGCCAATGGCGTGTGGGGCCCGGGCACCGTGGCGCTGGCGGCCGAAGCCCAGCCAGGCCTTGGCGACATCTGGGAACAGATGGTGCGCACCTCCTGGAAGAATTTCCGCCCCTATATGGGCATGGCGGGCAGCCCCATCGCCTGGAGCGAGCATTACGAATTGTCCGACACCCCGTTCGACGCGCCGCCGCCCGCGCCGCTGACGATGGCGAATGGCGATCCGGCGCCGGTCTTCTATGACATGGGCAACAGGATCAGCGACATCACGTCCATCCCCGAAGTCCTGACCCCGGAGATCAATCCCTTCCCTGGCGTCAAATACGCCCGCCACTCCACCAAGATGTTCTGGAACTTCAGCGAGTATGGCCACCTGCTGACGACCGAATTCTTCGCGCGCGGCGGGAAGATCGTGATGCGCGATTTCCATGCGCCGTCCGAACTGGCGCACCTGCCCGAGAAGGTGATCATCAACTGCCCCGGCTATGCCGCGCATGACTGGTGGCGGGACAAGTCGATGATCCCGATCCGTGGCCAGACCGAATGGCTGATCCCCCAGCCCGAGGTGAATTACGGCCTGACCTATCGCAATGTCGAGACGCGCTCCAAGAGCGACGGGGTGATGGTGATCCAGATCGGTCCCGAAATGTTCGCCAAGAGCTGGAAGAACAGCAACGAGATCCCCAACCGCGCCGAAGCCGAAACCGCGGTCAAGGTGGTCGAGGAACTGATGTCACGTTTCCCCAACGCCGCAAGAGGCTGATGATGCGCAAGTTGATGGCGGCGGCGTTTATGTTGCTGGCGGGCGCGGGCACAGCCCAGACGCGAACGATCTGGGACGGGGCCTATACGGATGCCCAGGCTGAGCGTGGCCACACCGCCTATATGCAGAATTGCTCGCGCTGCCATGGCGAAAGCCTCATGGGCACGTTCGAGGTCCCGCCGCTGGTAGGCCGCATCATTCCCTATTACAGCGGTTCCAGCCTGGCGGTGTTCCTGGATTATATTTCCACGGCCATGCCGCTGGGGCGTCCAGGCAGCCTGTCGCCGGCGACCAATGCCGACATCATGGCTTATATCCTCAAGTTCAACGAGGTGCCGTCGGGCTCCAAGGAATTGACCGCCGACACCGCAAGGGCGATCCAGTTCACGCCCAAGCCGCGCAAGAAATAGCATGCGCCCCTATGTTGCCGCGTTGATGCTGCTGGCGCCCGCGCCGGTTGCGGCCGCGACCTAT
>CANGRN010000235.1 GCA_947455695.1 Alphaproteobacteria bacterium | reverse complement strand
TTGAAAGAAGTCGAGAACGATCCCGACGTGGCGCCGGGCGTGTCGAAAGCCCTGCCGGTCTAAATAATCTCGACCTTGTCGACTTCCACGCCCTTGTTGCCTTGGCGGGTCGAGTAACGGATGCGTTGATCCGGTTCGACGGCCTGAACGCCCGAACGCCGCAGCGCGCTTGCATGCAGATAGATGTCGCCGCTGCCGCTGTCGGGCATCACAAAGCCAAAGCCCTTCTGGTCGTTGAAGAACTTGATCTTGCCTTCGACCATCGGGCCGGAGGGCGCGTTGTTGTCCCGGTAGCCGCCACCGCCGCCACCATAGCCACCGCCGCCGCCATATCCGCCGCCACCGCCGAAACGGTCGCCGCCGCCGTAGCCGCCACCACCGCCGCCGAAGCGGTCGCCGCGCGGCGCCCGGCTGGGCGCTTCCGCCGTCGAGAGGTCCACGCTGTGAACCGTCACCACCTGGAGGCCGCGCTGGCTGTCGGCCAGGTCGCAGACAATCGTGGTGCCTGGCTGCACATCCGCGTGCCCCGTCGCCTGCAAGGCGCTGGCGTGACAGAAGGCGTCGCCGCCATTGTCCAATGTGATGAAACCGTAACCCTTTGTGGCGTTGAACCACTTCACCTTGCCCTTCGCAGAAGCCTGCGAAATGGGCTTAGGCCCGTCGTTACCGTATGCCATGAGAACCGACGCACTGCCCCAATGCCGGTTGGAAAACCCCAAGCCCCCCTTGCGCCCCGGCTGTGCGAGGGTGGCTGCGACATGATGACTACAGAAAGCCGTACCCCGCAACGGGGTTAATCGTACAAATGTTACGGTCCGATTTTGTTGCAGCGCAGCAAAAATGGGTTGACTTCCGGGCCGAACACCCCCATACACCCGCCATCCGTGCGACCGCACAAGGCGCCAATGGTCAGATGACCGCAGCGCTGCCACCGCCGGATCTCAGCTTTGACCTCCGTTCCCTCCAGTGTGCGTGGAAGACGGCAACCAGCCGTAAATCCGCGCCCTTTGGCGCGTTCCCACGGTTTTTAAGGACTTTTGTGACTGACGTGACTTTCCAGACGCTTGGCGTTGCCGAGCCGATTCTGCGCGCTTTGGCGGCAGAGAATTACACCACCCCCACCCCCATCCAGACCCGCGCCATCCCGGCGCTGCTGTCGGGCCGCGACCTGCTGGGCATCGCCCAGACCGGCACCGGCAAGACCGCTGCCTTCGGCATTCCCCTGCTGCAGAAGCTGTCCATCGGCCATGTCCCGCCGGGCCCCAAGCAGGCCAAGGCGCTGATCCTGGCCCCCACCCGCGAGCTGGCGGTGCAGATCGAGGAAAGCTTGCGCACCTATGGCCGCTTCCTGAATTTGAAGATGACCGTGATCCTGGGCGGCGTGAACCAGAACACCCAGATCCGCAACATGTCCAAGGGCGTGGACATCCTGGTGGCGACACCGGGCCGTCTTCTGGACCTGGTGCAGCAAAAGCAGGTTCAGCTGAACGCGGTGAACACTTTCATCGTCGATGAAGCCGACCGCATGCTGGACATGGGCTTCATCCGCGATGTGCGCAAGCTGGTGGCGATGCTGCCGCGCGAGCGCCAGTCGATGCTGTTCTCTGCCACCATGCCGGACGACATCGTCAAGCTGACCCACGACATGCTGCGCTCGCCCGAGCGGATCGAAGTCGCGCCCCAGGGCCAGACCGCCGACCGCGTCGAGCAGAAGCTGTATTTCGTGCCGGCGCCGCAGAAGCGCCAGCTTCTCAGCGAATTGCTGAAGGACGTGGCGATGAACCGGGTGATCGTGTTCACCCGCACCAAGCACGGCGCCAACAAGGTGGCCGAGCATCTGTCGCGCACCGGCGTGGTGGCGGAAGCCATCCACGGCAACAAGTCCCAGAATGCCCGCCAGCGGGCGCTGGACATGTTCAAGACCGGCAAGGCGCGCGTGCTGGTGGCCACCGACATCGCCGCCCGCGGCATCGACGTGGACAATATCAGCCATGTGGTGAACTTCGAACTGCCCAACGAGCCGGAAAGCTATGTCCATCGCATCGGCCGCACCGCGCGCGCCGGCGGTGAAGGCATTGCCATCAGCTTCTGCGATTCTTCGGAGCGCAGCTATCTGCGCGACATCGAGCGCATCATCCGCATGAAGATCGAACCGGTGGCGCATGACCTGCCGGAGCTGACCGAAGAGCAGCGCCGCCAGCAGGAAGAGCCGCGCCGTCCCCATGGCCATCGCCATGGCAAGCCGAGCGGCCACAAGGGCGGTGGTCACAAGCCCGGCGGTGGACGTGGCGAGGGCTTGCCGCATGGCGATCCCCATGCCCCGGCCAAGCGCAACGGTTCGCGCCCGCATTGGCATCGCAACAACGACAAGAAGCGGACCAGCGCTGCTTGATCAGCCTGTTTGTTGACGGCGACGCCTGCCCCGTAAAGGCGGAGGTCGAAAAGGTGGCGGCGAGGCATAACCTCTCCGTCACCATCGTCAGCAATGGCGGCTTGCGTCCATCGGCCAATCCGCTCCTGCGCCACATCATCGTGGCGGAAGGGGCGGATGCCGCCGATGACTGGATCGTCGAACACATCGCCGCCGGCGATATCTGCATCACCGCCGACATTCCGCTGGCTTCGCGCTGCCTGGAAAAGGGCGCACGCGTGCTGGGTCCCAATGGCAAGGCCTTCACCCAGGATGGCATAGGCATGGCGCTGGGGATGCGGGAACTCAGCCGGCATTTGCGCGAACTCACGCCGGGCGGCCAGACCCACCATTCTGGTTTCTCCAAGCAGGACCGCTCGCGATTTCTTGGTGAGCTGGAAAATTGCATTCAGGCGCTGAAGCGTTCAGGCTAAGCGCATGTTTGGCCTGAAACTCGAAAACCATTACGCGCGCCTGCCGGGCGAATTTTACACCCTGATGCCGGCCGAAAAGGTCGGCATACAACCCAGGCTGCTGCACGCCAATCCAAAAGCCGCAGCGCTGATCGGGATGGACGCGGGCGCCTTTTCCGATCCCGCCTTTACCCAGGTCTTTTCCGGCCACGCACCGCTCGGCGACTTCACGCCGCTGGCGATGGTCTATTCCGGCCACCAGTTCGGCGTCTGGGCGGGGCAATTGGGCGACGGGCGCGCGCTGCTGATCGGCCAGGCGCGCGGCTTTGGCGGCGCCCTGTGGGACATTCAATTGAAAGGCGCCGGCCAGACGCCCTATTCGCGCTTTGCCGATGGCCGCGCCGTGATGCGTTCCACCATCCGCGAGTATCTCTGCAGCGAGGCGTTGGCGGCGCTCGGCATTCCCACCACAAGGGCACTGGCGATCATCGCCACCAACGAACAGGTGCATCGCGAGACCGCGGAGCCTGGCGCGGTGCTGACGCGCCTGGCGCGCAGCCATATCCGCTTTGGTCATTTCGAGCATTTCTTCCACAAGGGTCAGCACGACCAGGTGCGGGCGCTGGCCGATCACGTCATAGAGGAATATTTCCCAACCCTGGTGGGCGATTATCCCGCCTGGTTCGGCGAGGTGGTGCGGCGCACCGCCGAACTGATGGCCGCCTGGCAGTCGGTCGGCTTTGCCCATGGCGTGATGAACACCGACAATATGTCCATCCTAGGCCTGACCCTGGACTATGGCCCGTTCGGCTTCATGGAAGCCTATGATCCGGGTTTCATCTGCAATCACACCGATCAACAGGGCCGCTATGCCTTCGACATGCAACCGGCCATTGGCCACTGGAATTTGCGGGCGCTGGCCTTCGCCTTGTCCAGCCTGATCGAAAAGGATCTGCTGATCAGCGCACTCGATACCTATGAAGGGATTTATCGCAAACGCTATCGCGCCCTGATGCGCGCCAAGCTGGGCCTGGCAAGCAATGTGCCGGGCGACGATCAGTTGCTCGGCGACCTGCTGAACCTGATGGCAAAGACGCGGGCGGATTACACGCTGAGCTTTCGCAATCTCAGCGGTGAAGACCAGGATT
>CANGRN010000234.1 GCA_947455695.1 Alphaproteobacteria bacterium | reverse complement strand
TGAAGCGCACCCTGCCGGCGATCAGGTCTTCGACCCCGGTCGCGTAATCGAAAATCTCGCCACTCGCCGACGCATACATCGCGTTGATGGTGAAGTCGCGCCGCGCCGCATCCTCGGCCCAGTCGTCGGTAAAGGCGACGGTGGCATGGCGGCCATCGGTTTCCACGTCCCGCCGCAGCGAAGTGATTTCAAATGCATGGGTGCCCGCAATGGCGGTGACGGTACCGTGATCCAGGCCCGTCTCCACCACCTTGATGCCGCGCGCTTTCAGCCGGGCCAGGCTCTCGGTCGGCGGCATGGGCACCGCGATGTCGATGTCCATCACGCTGACACCCAGCAGCGCATTGCGTACGGCGCCGCCGACAAAGCGCGCTTCGCCCAGCGCAGCCATCACCGCCAGCGTTTCGGGCGCGGTCATCCATCCATGCTGGGCCGGATCAATCTTCATGCGCCGCTTATACCATCCAAACGCTGGGCGAAGTTGACGATGATCGCCGCCGTGGCGCCCCAGATCTCATGCTCCTTATACGTAAAGACATAGAAGCTGCGCGTCAGGCCGCCGAACACGCGGCTTTCCCGCCGCCGGTTGGCCGGATCGCACAGGAAGGCCAGCGGCACTTCGAAGATCTCCGCCACCTCGCGCGGCTCCGGCGCCAGGGCAAAGCCGTCGGCCAGCACCCCCACCACCGGCTGGATGTCAAAGCCGGTGCCGGTGAGATAGCGATCCAGGTAACCGGCCATGGTGACAAAGGACGGCGCGATGCCGGTCTCTTCAAATGTCTCGCGCAGCGCCGTCTCGACCGGCGAGATATCGCCAGGCTCGCAGCGGCCACCGGGGAAACTCACCTGCCCGCTGTGGCGCGTCAGGGTATCGGTGCGGCGGGTGAACAGCACCGCCGGTTCCGCGCGCGCCACCACCGGCAACAGCACCGCCGCCCTGGCCGCGCCGACCTGGGCGGTGCGCGGGAGCATGTCGTAATCGTCATGCCCGGTGACGTCCGGCACCTGTTGCAGCAGACGTGTGCGCAAGCCTTCCACCAGGCTCATCGGGGTTCCAGATTTGTCACTGCCGTCATGACGCCATAATCGCGGATTTGACTGGAATATTAAGGACATTCGGGGGTTGCGCCGCTCGCGCCCCACGGTGCAACATAATGGTCAATCGCCAGCTACGCATCCCCGCATAACATCAGGCCCCGCATGAACAAGGTCGACATACTGGACGAGCGGGAGGCCCCCCGGCGGCTGAAGGCCGCCGCCGAGACGTTCGGCAAGGTGCGCGCCGGCCTGAATGCCGTGATCTTCGGCCAGGACGAAGTGGTCGAGCAGACCCTGGTGACCTTGCTGGCCGGCGGCCATGGCTTGCTGATCGGCGTGCCGGGCCTGGCCAAGACCAAGCTGGTGGAGACCCTGGGCACCGTGATGGGGCTGGAGGCCGGCCGGGTGCAGTTCACCCCCGACCTGATGCCGTCCGACATTACCGGTTCCGAAGTGATGGAAGAATCCGCCGGCGGCGAACGCGCCTTCCGCTTCATCAAGGGGCCGGTCTTCACCCAGCTGCTGATGGCCGACGAAATCAACCGCGCGTCCCCGCGCACCCAGTCGGCGCTGCTGCAGGCGATGCAGGAAAAGCATGTCACCGTGGCAGGCGCGCGCCACGACCTGCCCAAGCTGTTCCATGTGCTGGCGACCCAGAACCCGCTGGAGCAGGAAGGCACCTATCCCCTGCCCGAAGCCCAGCTTGACCGTTTCCTGCTGCAGATCGATGTCGGCTATCCGGACCTGGACGCCGAACGCCGCATGCTGCTGGCCACCACCATGGGCGAGGAGAAATCCGCGGTGAAGGTCTGCGGTCCCGACGATCTGATCGAGGCGCAGGCGCTGGTGCGCCGCATCCCCGTGGGCGAGCAGGTGATGGAAGGCATTCTGTCGCTGGTGCGCGCCGCGCGCCCCGATTCCGATCATGCCAGCGGCGTACAGGCGCAAATCGCCTGGGGTCCCGGCCCCCGCGCCAGCCAGGCGCTGATGCTGGCGGTCCGCGCCCGCGCCCTGCTGGATGGGCGGCTTGCGCCCTCCACCGACGATGTCGTGGCGCTGGCGGGTCCCGTGCTGCGTCACGACATCGTCAGTGGAGGGCGCTCAATTTCTCGGCCCGCGCCGAAGGCGCGACCACCGCCAGTGTCATTGAACGGCTCTGCGCCAGTCTTTTTTAAAGTGCCCCGTCAGGTGAAAGTCTTTTGAGCCAATTCTCCACGCTTCAGCACGAAGCCGATGGCCTGTCCGCCGGGCTGCCGCCGCTGATGGTGGAAGCCGATCATCTCGCCGCGTCGGTCAGCCTGGGCGTGCATGGCCGCCGCCGCGCCGGCATGGGCGAAAGCTTCTGGCAGTTCCGCCGCTATGCTTCCCACGATTCCTCGGCCGCGATCGACTGGCGCCAGTCCGCCAAGTCCCAGCACATCTTCGTGCGCGAGCGTGAATGGGAAGCCGCCCAGACCGTGTGGTTCTGGCGCGACGCCAGCGAAAATATGAGCTTCAAGTCCGGTGCGGTCTCCAAGCGCGCCCGCGCCGATCTGCTTTTGCTGGCGCTGGCTTCGCTCTTGGTGCGCGGCGGCGAGCGCGTGGGCTTTACCGGCATGGAAGGCGCGCCCGCCTCGTCCCGCCTGGCTTTGACCCGCATGGGCCGCGCCATGTTCGCCAGCACCAATCAGGCGCTGCCGCCGCAAGTGCCCTTCGCGCGCGGCAACCAGCTTGTCTGGTTCAGCGACTTCCTGGACGAAGGCGTGTTCGAGACCATGAAGCGGTTGTCGCAACAGGGCATCAGCGGTCACCTGGTGCGCATCATCGATCCGGCGGAGGAAGATTTTCCCTATTCGGGCCGCACCCGTTTTGAATCCCCGCGCGGCGAAACCGATGAGATCTTCGGCCGCGCCGAACGCATCCGCACCGCCTATCGCGCCCGCTTCACCGCTCATGGCGAGGAAGTCGCCAACGCCGCCACGCGGCTGGGCTGGACCTGCACGGTCCATCGCACCGATCATGCGCCGCAAGGGTCGTTGATCGCCCTGCATGCCGCCATCGGCGGCGTGTAACAGGTGCCGGGTTTCCCAATCAGTTTTGGAACGCCGCTGATATTGGCGGCTTTACTTGCGCTGCCGGTGCTGTGGTGGCTGCTGCGCGTCACACCGCCCCTGCCCCGCCGCACCTTGTTTCCGCCGCTGCGCCTGCTGCGCGGACTGGAAGATGAAGAACAGGCGCCGGCCGCCACGCCCTGGTGGCTGCTGCTGCTGCGATTGCTGGCAGCCGCGCTGCTGATCGTCGCCCTGGCCGACCCGCTGCTGGGCCGCAGCCCCAAGCTGGCGGCCGCGGGCCCGCTGGTGCTGGTGGTGGACAATGGCTGGACCGCCGCCAAGGGCTGGGACGCGCGCCAGGAACTGATCGCCGATCTGCTGCACAGCGCGGGCGGCCGCGCCGTCGCCATCATTCCCACCGCCGGCCCCATTCCCACCGGCCTTCTCAACCAGGGCGAAGCGGCGCGCCTCGCCAAGGAGCTGAAGCCCATGCCCTGGCCGGGCAATCGCGCCGCCGCGGCGGCTGCGCTGGGCCGCTTCAGCTTCGCCGCCGCGCCGGCACTGTATTGGCTGACCGACGGCATCGAGGACGGCAAGAGTGCTGTCCTGCGGGACGCCTTCAAGCGCTATGGCGGCGCGGCCGTGTTCGGGCCATCGCGCCTGCCGCTGGGCCTGCTGCCGGTGACACGCGATGCCAGCGGCTTTGCCGTCACCGCGATGCGCGCCCGTGCCGGTGACGCGCTGGAGACCGAAGTCGGCGCAATCGGCGCGCGCGGCGAAACCCTGGCGGCCACAAAGCTGCACTTCAAGCGCGGCGACATCACCGCAAAGGGTCATATCGCCCTGCCCATGGAAGTGCGCAACGCCACCACCCGCCTGGCCGTCACCGGTGAAGACAGCGCCGGATCGGT
>CANGRN010000233.1 GCA_947455695.1 Alphaproteobacteria bacterium | reverse complement strand
TGCAGGCTAGTCAGCATGGTCTTGGCGGCGGCCTTTTCCTGGTAAATCTTGCTTGCTGTGTTTGTATCGTTGACGCAAGGCTGGCTGTCGGGCTGGCACATCGAGCCGGAGTTATCGAACACCAGCGCCACCCACAATTTGCTCTGGCCCCACACCACCGTGCTGGAGGTGGACACCGGCAGGCTGGTGATGCCCGCCAGCTTCATCAGGATGGTCGGCATCGGCGTGGTGGCGGTCAGCACCACCGAACCGGTGCTGTTATAGCCGCTGACGGGAATGGTGACGGTGGGCGTGCCGAACGCGGTCTTGTCCACGGTATAGTTGGCGTCGAAATATTTCTGCGCCAGCGCCTGTGCGGCGGTCTGGTCCAGGCCTGTGGTGGAACCGACCGCCAGCGCGGCGGCGTCCAGCGCGCCGGTCATCTGCTGGCGCACCAGCATGGCGCGCGCGAAATCCAGGCCTGCGCCCGCCGCCAGAGTCATCGGCACCATCGCGATGGCGAACATCATGGCGACGTTGCCGCGTTTGGAGCGAACAAAAGCACGCGCCTTTGCGGCGATGGCTTTCAATGTCATGCGCATGGCGGGCCCATTCATCTAGAGCCCTATTTTCAGGGAAAATCAGTGAAGATGCTGTTGCTTTCCGCAAAGCTGGTAACGCAATCCTTAATGAAATAGGCCGCGCTGTTAACGCTGGTGAACAAACGACTAAAATGCCGTCTTTCCCGCTTACCCTGATGCGCCGCGCTTAACCCTTTGTTGAGCATGAAAGCCTGTTTGCCTTCGTTTTATCGGCGCCGCGCATTAAAAAGTGCGGGACAAGAGGCTTAATCGTGCCGTGAGTTTCACCACGCGCTGCAAACAGCTCTACCGGCGGATGCGCGCTGATTCCCGCAAGGGATCGGCAGCGATCGAATTCGCCATGGTCGCGCCGGTGTTCTTCGTGCTGCTGATGGGCACGATCGAAGCGGGCGTCATGTTCTTCGCCCAGTCCGCGCTGCAGAATGCACTCAACGACACCGCGCGCCTGGTGCGCACCGGCCAGACCGCCTGCTACACCACCAGCGCCGGCAGTTGCGTGGCCATGACCCAGGCCCAGTTCAAGACCAAGCTGTGTTCGCAGGTGTCCACGCTGCTGCAGAGTTGCACCACCGGCGGCCTGCAGTTCGACGTCAATGCCTATCCCAGCGGCTATAGCGCCGCCACCAACAGCTCGCCGCTGGACAGCAGCAAGAATCTCAACAACCTGACGGCGTTCAATGTCGGAAGCGCCTGCGACGTGGTGCTGGTGCGCGCCTTCTACAAATGGCCGGTCTTCACGCCCGGGCTGAACTATTTCATGGCCAATGTGGCCGGCAACTATCACCTGCTTGCCACGGCGGCGGCCTTCCGCAACGAGCCTTTCGATACCAACACGGGCGGCTGCACATGAGGTGGCGGGGCTTTCGCAAATCCGATGACGGCGTTGCGGCGGTGGAGTTCGCGATCCTGCTGCCGTTGCTGATCTCGATGTTCTTCGGGGTGGTGGAAACCTCGCTGGCACTGCTGTGCCGCGCCGACGTGTCGGTGATGGCCGCGACCGCCGCCGACCTGATCTCGCAGGTCAATGCCGCCAGCACCACCGACATCACCAATGTCTATGCCGCGGCGGGAACCATCCTTTACCCCTATTATTCCGGCGGCTCGACGGGCAAGCCAACCATCCGCATCACCAGCGTGATCTATGACACGACCAGCAAGAGCACCACGTCCGGCAAGGTCGCCTGGACCTGCGCCCAGGCCGGCACGGGCACCTTGACGCCGGCCAGCCGCGCGGTGGGCGACACCGTGACCCTGCCCCAGGCGCTGATGACCACCAATGGCAGCGTGATCATCGCCGAGGTGGCTTACAATTACGCATCGCCCACCACCCAAGTGATCACCGGGCCGATCAACATGACCAACAATTTTTATACCAAGCCGCGCCGCATCGCGCAGATCGCCGCGCCCAGCTCCTGCACGTGATCAGCGCCGCCGTATCAGGCCGCCCTGCGCCACTGACGCCACCAGCACACCTTCACGTGTATAGATTGCGCCGCGCCGGGCGCGGATTCGCCCCTTAAAAAACCAACCTCGGCGCGGATTAGCGCGGTCGTATCAGGCCTTCCTGCGCCACTGACGCCACAAGCGCGCCTTCGCGCGTATAGATTGTGCCGCGGTTGAACCCCCGCGCGCCCGACGCCGACGGACTATCCTGGACATAGAGCAGCCATTCATCGGCGCGGAACGGCCGGTGAAACCACATGGCGTGATCCAGGCTGGCGACCTGCAGATTGGAGAAGATGCTCTTGCCGTGCGGCAACAGCGACGTGTCCAGCAGCGACATGTCCGAAACAAAGGCCAGCAGCACCCGGTGCAGCACCGCATCGTCCGGCACGGCGCCGCGCGTCCTCAGCCAGATGTGATCCAGGGGGGCGCGCGCCGGTCGGGTCTCGCCCAGGGGCCCGCGTCCCAGCACCGAGCGTGTTTCAAAGGGCCGCTCGCGCGCCACCCAGGCGCGGGCCGCGGCCGTCAGTGTTTCATCGCGCAGCAATAGCTGCTGGTCGTCCTCCAGGCCTTCAGGCAGCGGCACCACCGGCATGTGAGACTGGTGCTCGAAGCCCTCTTCGCCTTTCTGGAAGGAGGCCGCCAAAATGAAGATCTGCAAGCCGTTCTGCAGCGCCACTACCCGGCGGGCACTGAAACTGGCGCCGTCTCGGGACCGGTCCACTTCATAGCGGATGGGGACCCTGGGATCGCCGGGCCGCAGAAAATAGGCGTGGAAAGAATGGCAAAGCCGCCGGGGATCGACGGTTCGCGTTGCAGCAACCAACGCCTGGGACAGGACTTGGCCGCCAAACACCCGCTGAACCGGCTCGGGGGGCGAGACGCCGACGAAAGCATCCTCTCCGGTCTTTTCTAGATCGAGCAGCGCCAGCAATCGGCCCAGGGCAGGGTCAGACATTTTTGGTCATGCTCGATGGCCCGTATTTCTTGTTATACATTTGATTATGCTATATATTATTGAAGATATCGCAGCTCAGCCCATCCACATCCCGTGAGCCGACTGAAAAAATGTCAGTCGGCGTGAATGTACCTTGGGATCATTACCCCGAACGGCGCTGTTGCCGGGGTGTCACAGGGGTCGACTAAAACCTTGGAAACGTACCGCTTAACTCCCGCAAAGCAGCATATCATATGGAGACTTATCGGGGGATCGCCGTTATAAGCGCTACATTGGTTCTTACGACATAGACGGGGGCGTTCCTGTCGGTCGGTATTTTCAAGCGAGGGTAGAAAAATGAAGCTTCGTATGCTCGCCATGGCGACTGTTGCCGCCGCGGCTCTCAGCACACCTGCAATGGCCGGCGATGGCTGGTACTTGGGCCTTGGTGGCGGCTGGGACAACCAGGTCGGTTATCGCGTCAAGTCAACGGCCGGAGCCCTTGCGGGCGGCGGCGCAAAGATCAACTCCCAGGACAGCGCCATCGGCGTGGCGTCCGTGGGCTACAAGTGGGCCGAAGGCTGGCGCCTGGAGAACGAGTTCTCCTTCACCCAGCATGACACCTCGCTGAACGGCACCGGTGCCTTCAATGCCACCGGTGGCAACCAGATCACCGCCGACATGATCAACCTGACCTACGACATCCCGCTGGGCGATGCCTGGAAGTTCACCCTGGGTGGTGGCGTCGGCGTTGGCGGCTTCCGCGGTTCGCTGCGTTCGGTCGGCACCAGCTTCGACATCTTCCGCGGCGGCCATAGCGCCTTCCAGTGGCAGGCGATCGCCGGCCTTGCGGTTTCGATCGCGCCGGATGTCGATCTGTTCGGTGAATATCGCTATCGCGAGAACGAGACCGACGGCAGCTTCGGTTCGTCCTACGTGCCCCTCAACCCGGTTCGCATCTCCACCGTTCAGGAGAATGTGGCGCTGTTCGGCCTGCGTTGGTTCATGACACCTCCGCCCCC